>JAJYSQ010000148.1 GCA_021793495.1 Actinomycetes bacterium | reverse complement strand
CGTGGTGATGGTGGGTGGCTCGACCCGGATGCCCGCGGTCACCGATCTGGTCCGCGAGCTGACCGGCGGCAAGGAGCCGAACAAGGGCGTCAACCCCGACGAGGTCGTGGCCGTGGGCGCGTCCCTGCAGGCGGGCGTGCTCAAGGGAGAGGTCAAGGACGTCCTGCTGCTCGACGTGACCCCGCTGAGCCTGGGCATCGAGACCAAGGGCGGAGTGATGACCCGGCTGATCGAGCGGAACACCACGATTCCCACCAAGCGGTCGGAGATCTTCACCACGGCCGAGGACAACCAGCCATCCGTGCAGATCCAGGTGTACCAGGGCGAGCGGGAGATGGCCGCGTTCAACAAGCGGCTGGGCATGTTCGAGCTGACCGGGCTGCCCCCGGCGCCCCGCGGGATCCCGCAGATCGAGGTGACCTTCGACATCGACGCCAACGGCATCGTGCACGTCTCCGCCAAGGATCTGGGCACCGGCAAGGTGCAGTCGATGACGATCTCCGGCGGCTCCGCGCTGCCGAAGGACGAGATCGACCGGATGATGCGTGACGCGGACGCGCACGCGGAGGAGGACCGTCGCCGCAAGGAGGAAGCCGATATCCGCAACACCGCGGAGTCCTTGGTCTACCAGACCGACAAGTTCCTTGCGGACAACGCCGAGAAGGTCCCGGCTGACGCGAAGGACGACGTCACCCGGGACCTGGGCACGCTGAGGGAGGCGCTGAAGGGCAGCGACATCGACGCGATCTCCCGGGCGACCGAGACGGTCGCGAGCTCCAGCCAGAAGCTCGGCGCCGCGATGTACGCCAGCACCGCTGGCGCGGCGAGCCCCGGGGAGCAGCCGGCGGCCGACGGCGCGGCTGGTGAGGACGATGTGGTCGACGCCGAGATCGTCGAGGAGGACAAGGACAAGTGAGCGGCACTCCGGTCTCCGGTGGTCACCCAGGATCGGGTGGCCACCGGGGAGAGTCAGGTGAGCACGAGCCCCCGGTGGTTCGCGACAAGCGGCGCATCGATCCGATGACCGGTGCGCTGCGCCCGACCGCCGAGCACCGTGCGGCCGAGCAGCTGGGCACCGCTGGTCCCGGCGACGATGCGGGGCCGGGGCCGGAGGCCGGGCCGGACGCCGCCCGGCTGGCCGAGGAGCTTGCCGAGCGCACCGGTGACCTGCAGCGGGTGCAGGCCGAGTACCTCAACTACCGGCGTCGGGTCTCCCGGGACGCCGACGCGGTCCGCGAGGCAGCCACGGCCACGGCGCTGACCGCGCTGCTACCGGTGCTCGACGACATCGGTCGCGCTCGGGCGCACGGTGAGCTCTCCGGTGGTTTCAAGGCGGTGGCCGAGTCGCTGGAGTCCGCGGTGGCCCGGCTGGGGCTCGTCGGTTTCGGCGAGGCCGGTGAGGCGTTCGACCCAGCGGTCCACGAGGCGCTGATGCACGAGGAGTCCACCGACGTCGCGGCCGACACGTGCGTGGCGGTCCTGGCCCCCGGCTACCGGCTGGGGGAGAAGGTCCTTCGCCCCGCGCGGGTCGCCGTCGCCAGCCCGGTTCCCGGATCGGTCGGCGGAACCTCGTCGTCCGCTACGGAGCAGGACGACCCCTGGGGTGCCGATTCCTCGGCCGAACGGTTGATGTGATTCTCACCAGAGTCGGGAGGGTGCGGCGATGAGCACCAAGGACTTCCTCGAGAAGGACTACTACAAGGTCCTGGGCGTCGGCAAGGACGCCAAGCCCGAGGAGATCAAGCGCTCCTACCGCAAGCTGGCACGCAAGCACCACCCAGATACGAATACCGGCGACCGTTCGTCGGAGGAGAAGTTCAAGGAGATCTCCGAGGCGTACGACGTGCTCTCCGACGCCAAGCGCCGCAAGGAGTACGACGAGGCCCGGTCGCTGTTCGGCACGGGCGGGGGGTTCCGGGTCCCGCGCAGCGGGGGCCCTGCCGGGGGGGCCGGCGGGTTCGACCTGGGGGACCTGCTCGGGGCGGGCGGGGCTACCGGTGGCATCGGTGACCTGCTGGGCGGGATCTTCGGCAACCGTGGACGTGCGTCAGCGCCGCGGCGAGGAGCGGACGCGGAGTCCGAGGTGAGCCTGTCCTTCACCGACGCGGTCAACGGTGCCACCGTGGGGCTGCGGCTGACGGGGGACAGCCCGTGTGCGGTCTGCTCGGGGACGGGGGCCAAGGCGGGGACCACCCCCCGGGTCTGCCCGACCTGTCAGGGGACCGGGCAGACGGTGCGCAACCAGGGTGGTTTCGGGCTACCCGAGCCGTGCCGGGACTGCCGAGGTCGGGGCCTGATCGTCGACGACCCATGCCCGGTCTGCCACGGCAGCGGACGGTCCACGACCGCTCGGACGGTCAACGTGCGCATCCCGGCCGGCGTCGTCGATGGTCAGCGCATCCGCCTGGCCGGCAAGGGGGTGGCGGGGGAGAACGGGGGCCCGTCCGGAGACCTGTACGTCCTGGTGCGTGTCAACTCCCACCCGGTGTTCGGCCGCAAGGGGGACAACCTGACGGTCACGATCCCGGTCACGTTCGCCGAGGCTGCCCTCGGAGCGGAGGTGAGCGTCCCGACGCTCGCGGGCGCCCCCGTTCGGCTGCGCGTACCCGCCGGGACCGCGAACGGGCGCACGTTCCGTATCCGCGGCAAGGGGGTGCGCCGGCGCGACGGGAGCACCGGAGATCTCCTGGCCGCCGTCCAGGTGGTCGTCCCCGCCCGGCTGGACGCCAAGGCCCGTGAAGCGGTGGAGGCTTTTCGGGACGCGACAGCGGGTACCGACCCGCGGTCCGGACTGATCGAGTCGGCCCGGACCACCTGAGGTCACCCTCGGTGACCACGCTGGGCGTCGTGAGACCCCGTTCGGCCCCGGCCCGCCTTCTCTTCCGGTCGGCCCCGGCCCATCTTCACAGAAGGTGCGTGATGAACCTCGAGCCCGACGACCAGCTCCCCGTCTACGTCATCTCGGTGGCCGCGCAGCTGGCCGGGCTGCACGCGCAGACGTTGCGCCAGTGGGACCGCATCGGGCTGGTGAGCCCCACCCGGACACCAGGCGGGGGCCGGCGGTACTCGCGACGTGATGTGGTCCTGGCCCGCGAGGTCCAGCGGCTGTCCCAGGACGAGGGGATCAACCTGGCGGGGATCAAGCGCATCCTCGCCCTGCAGGAGGACCTGGTCGCGGCTCGGGAACGAGTCGTCCAGCTCGAGGCAGACCTGCTGGCCATGGCCGCGAGCGGCGACGAGCGCACGGCCGCGGTGCACGCCGCGTACCGGCGTGACCTGGTGCCACGCCAGGCCAGCGCGCTGGTGGTCTGGCGACCCCACCCACGCGCGACCCGCTGAGGGGTGGACCTGTCGCACCACCGACCGCGCACCACCGAGTACCGATCCTTGCCCCCGGCGATCTGCCGGGGGGCCGAAGAACACGCGAAGGACACGCGATGGACACCGCGAAGCTGACCACCAAGACCCAGCAGGCGTTCACCGAGGCGGTGCGTCGGGCCAGCACCGGCGGGCACCCCATGGTCGAACCGGTGCACCTGCTGGCGGCGCTGCTCGCCCAGGAAGACGGCACGGCGATCCCGCTGCTGACCAGTGTGGGCGCAGACGTCGCGACGGTGCGGGTCGAGGTGGACGATGCCCTGAGACGGCTGCCCTCGGCCAGCGGGGCGACGGTCGCCTCGCCGAACCTCTCTCGCGGGGCGTACGCCGCGCTGACCGTGGCCGGTTCGACCGCCGCGTCGCTGGGCGACGAGTACGTCTCGACCGAGCACCTGCTGGTCGGCCTGGCGACCCGCTCGGACGCCTCCGGCGCCCTCGGTGAGGTCGACGCACTGCTGGCTCGCCATGGCGCGACCCCGCAGGCGCTGCTGGATGCGTTCGGTTCGCTGCGCGGGGCGGCCCGGGTCACCAACCCCGACCCCGAGGGCAGCTACCAGGCGCTCGCCAAGTACAGCGTCGACCTGACCGCGCGGGCCCGTGAGGGCGGGCTCGACCCGGTCATCGGCCGGGATGCCGAGATCCGCCGGGTCGTGCAGGTGCTCAGCCGCCGGACCAAGAACAACCCGGTGCTCATCGGGGAGCCCGGCGTGGGCAAGACCGCCGTGGTGGAGGGACTGGCCCAGCGGATCGTAGCCGGGGACGTCCCCGAGTCGTTGCGGGGCAAGCGGCTGGTCGCCCTGGACCTGGGGGCGATGGTGGCCGGGGCGAAGTATCGCGGGGAGTTCGAGGAGCGGTTGAAGGCGGTGCTGGCGGACATCAAGGCCAGCGAGGGCCAGGTCATCACGTTCATCGACGAGCTGCACACCGTCGTCGGCGCGGGTGCGACCGGTGAGGGGGCGATGGATGCCGGAAACATGCTCAAACCCATGCTGGCCCGGGGGGAGCTGCGGATGGTCGGCGCCACCACCCTGGACGAGTACCGCTCGCACATCGAGAAGGACCCGGCGTTGGAGCGGCGGTTCCAGCAGGTGTTCGTCGGTGAGCCGAGCGTCGAGGACACGATCGCGATCCTCCGTGGGTTGAAGAGCCGGTACGAGGCCCACCACAAGGTGGCGATCTCGGACGCAGCGCTGGTCGCCGCGGCCACGTTGTCGCACCGGTTCATCACCGGCCGGTTCCTGCCGGACAAGGCGATCGACCTGGTGGACGAGGCAGCCAGCCGGCTGCGGATGGAGATCGACTCCCGGCCGGTGGAGATCGACGAGCTGCAGCGCCAGGTCGACCGGATGCGCATGGAGGAGCTCGCGCTCAGCAAGGAGTCCGATGAGGCCAGCCGGGGGCGGTTGGCCCGGCTGCGCGCCGAGCTGGCCGACCGGCAGGAGCGCCTCGGTGCGCTGAACGCACGGTGGGAGCAGGAGAAGGCCGGGCTGAACCGGGTCGGCGCCCTGAAGGAGCGGCTGGACGACGTGCGGGGGCAGGCCGAGCGGGCTCAGCGCGACGGCGACTTCGAGACCGCCTCACGGCTGATGTACGCCGAGGTCCCCGCCCTGGAGAGGGAGATCGCCGAAGCCGCAGCGGCCGAACGGACCACCGACGCCATGGTCAAGGAGGAGGTGGGGCCGGACGACGTCGCCGAGGTGGTCTCCGCATGGACCGGGATCCCGGCGGGACGGCTGCTCGAGGGGGAGGCCGGGAAGCTGTTGCGGATGGAGGAGGAGCTGGGCCGCCGACTGGTCGGTCAGACTCGCGCGGTACGCGCGGTGAGTGACGCGGTGCGTCGCTCCCGCGCGGGGATCTCCGATCCGGACCGGCCGACCGGTGCGTTCCTCTTCCTCGGTCCGACCGGGGTGGGCAAGACCGAGCTGGCCAAGGCGCTGGCCGACTTCCTGTTCGACGACGAGCGGGCGATGGTCCGCATCGACATGAGTGAGTACTCCGAGAAGCACTCGGTGGCCCGCCTGGTCGGGGCTCCTCCGGGGTACGTCGGGTACGAGGAGGGCGGTCAGCTCACCGAGGCGGTGCGCCGCCGGCCGTACAGCGTCGTGCTGTTCGACGAGGTGGAGAAGGCGCACCCAGAGGTGTTCGACATCCTGCTGCAGGTCCTCGACGACGGCCGGTTGACCGACGGGCAGGGGCGTACCGTCGACTTCCGCAACGTGATCCTCGTGCTGACGTCGAACCTCGGCTCCCCCTACCTGGTCGATCCGGGGCTGGACACCGAGGCCAAGCGCGCGGCCGTGATGGGGGTCGTACGGGC
>JAJYSQ010000147.1 GCA_021793495.1 Actinomycetes bacterium | reverse complement strand
GGTGTCGAGGTACGCGGCTCGACACCGGCCGGGTACGGGCGGGTCGCGATCGTGCAGACGTTCCTGCCCTGGATGCCCACCGGTGCGGCGCCGAGCCCCACCGGGGTCGCCTGGCTGTGGCCGCTGGCCTCGCCTCCTCGGCTCGACGTGGCCGGACAGTTCCTCGGCGACCAGCTCGGTGCGTCCCTGCAGCCGCAGGGCCGGCTGGGCACGCTGCTGGCGATCGGCGCGGCCAGCCCGGTCCCGCTCACCTGGGTGGTCGACCCCGCGCTGCTGCAGTCGGCGCAGACGATGGCCGGTGGTTACCAGGCCATCGAAGGGTCCCAGACCCTCCGGGCGGGTCCCAACGGCCCGCAGGCCGCCGCCTGGCTGGGCGGGCTACGCGCCGCGGTGACCCGCTCGACGGTGCTCGCCCTGCCGTACTCAGACGCTGACGTGACCGCCCTGGTGCGCGCCGGGCTCGGTGCCGACGTGGCCCCGGCCCTGGAGCTCGGCCGGACGGTGGCCGGCCAGGTGCTGGGCGCTCCGGTCGGCACCGACGTCACCTGGCCGGCCGGCGGGTACGCCGACCCGCAGACGCTGTCCACCCTGCGGGCCGACGGGGTCACGACCGTGGTCCTGCGCAGCTCGGCCTACCCGCCGACCACCGCCGTGACCTACACCCCCACCGGACGCGGCTCGCTGTCCACCTCCTCGGGCACCATGGCCGCGCTGCTCAGCGACGACACCCTGGACACGGTGGTCGACACCGCGACCCCCACCCGCACCGACCGGGTGCTCGGTGAGCAGCTCTTCCTCGCCCAGACCGCGCTGATCACCGCCGAACGCCCCGCACAGGCCCGGACCGTGCTGATCGCCCCCTCCCGGCTGTGGGATCCTTCGCCCAGCTACGCTCGCGCCCTGCTGGACATCACCGCCAGCGTGCCGTGGCTACGCCCGGCGACGCTGGCCCAGCTCCAGGCCCTGCCACCGGCCAACGTCGCCCGGGCTGCGTTCACCTTCCCCGCCTCGGCCGTCGCCGCCGAGCTGCCCGTGGCGTACCTGCGCCAGGTGGTCCAGGCTCAAGCCAGCGCCAACCGCACCGCCAGCCTGCTGACCAGCCCACAGCCGATGCGTGCCGCGTGGCTGGCTGCGGTGCTGCGGATGGCCTCCGCGGACCTGCGCACCCAGCCGCAGCTGCGGACCGCCCTGTTGTACGCCGCCCGCACCCGGGCGATCGCCCTGTCCCACGCGGTGCGCGTGGTCTCCACGACCGTCACCCTGGGCAGCCGCAGCGGCACGTTCCCCCTGACGATCACCAACGACCTGTCGCAGCAGGTCACCGTGGACATCGGGCTGACGCCCACCAGTGCGCGGATCGGGGTGACCGCGCCGCCGAGCGTGACGATCGAGCCCCATCGCAAGGCCCAGGTGCTGGTGCGCGCCCAGGCGTTGGCCAACGGGCTCGCCCTGGTCGACGCCCAGCTGCGCACCTCGACCGGCGCCCCGTACGGCCCGGTGGTCCCGATCCGGGTCAACGTGACGCAGTACGCGACCATCGGCACCCTGGTCGTCGGGCTGGCCGCCGTCGTGCTGTTCGCAGCCTCCGGGGTACGGCTCGCACGACGCGCCCGCGCGGCCCGGCGCACCGGTGCCCGATGAGCATCCCGGGGCGACCCGGCCACGAGCCACGCACGTCCAGCCTGGCCCGGTCCAGCGCGATCATGGCCGCGGGCACCGTCGCCTCCCGGGTGCTGGGGTTCGCCCGTAGCCTGGTGTTCGCCGCGGCGATCGGCACGGCGCTGGTCGCCGACACGTTCAACGTGGCGAACACCGTGCCGAACATCCTGTACATCCTGGTGGTCGGTGGGGTGCTCAACGCGGTCTTCGTCCCCCAGCTGGTCCGGGCAGCCAAGACCAGCCCGGCCGCCGGTGACGCGTACGCCGACCGGCTGCTGACGGTGACCGCGGTCGGCATGGCGGTGATCACCGTGGTGGCCACCCTGGCCGCCCCGTTGGTGATCCGGCTGTACGCCGGGGGCAACTGGAGCGCCACGGACATCCGGGTGGCCACCGAGTTCGCCTACTGGTGCCTGCCGCAGATCTTCTTCTACGGGCTGTTCACCATGGTCGGCCAGGTGCTCAACGCCCGGGGCAGCTTCGGCCCGATGATGTGGGCCCCGGTGCTGAACAACCTGGTGGCCATCGCCGCGGGCATCGGGTTCCTGCTGAGCATCACCGTCGACCCGCGCCACCCGGGGACGGTCCCGCGGCTGGGGATCCTGCTGCTCGGAGCCGGCTCCACTCTCGGCGTCCTCGTGCAGGCCGTCGCGCTGCTACCGGTGCTGGCCCGCACCGGGTACCGGTGGCGTCCCCGGTGGGACTGGCGCGGCACCGGGCTGGGCAAGGCGTTCCGCCTGGGCGCCTGGACGCTGGCGTTCGTCGCGGTGAACCAGCTCGGATACCTGGTGGTGGTCAAGCTGTCCACCGCGGTCGCCAAGTCCGCGGAGCACCTGCTGCCGTACGGAGTCGGGTTCACCCCCTACAGCAACGCCTACCTGATCTTCGTGCTGCCGCAGTCGGTGATCACGCTGTCCGTGGTGACCGCGATACTGCCCCGGATGAGCGCCGCCGCCGCCGAGGGCCGGTACGCCCCGGTGCGCGCCGACCTGTCGCGCGCACTACGGTACACCGCGGTGGTCGTGGTCCCCACCGCCGTGGCGTTCTGGCTGTTCGGCCCGGACCTCGCGGGGCTGCTGTATGCCGGGGCCGGGCAGGCCAATGCCCGGTTCATCGGCGAGGTGCTGGCCGGGTTCGCCATCGGGGTGGTGCCCTTCTGCGCCCAGTACGTGCTGCTGCGGGGCTTCTACGCCCTGGAAGACACCCGGACGCCCTTCCTGCTGGCCACGCTGATCACCGCGGTGGACGTGGTGCTCGTGGTGGCCAGCTACCTCGTGCTGCCGCTGCGGCTGGTCACCGTGGGGATGGCTGCGGCGTACGGGTTGGCGTACGTGGTCGGGGTCCTCGCGTCCGGTCGTCTGCTCAGCCAGCGCCTGGGAGGGCTCGACGCCCGCCGGGTGGTCCGCACCCATGTCCGCACCGGGCTGGCGGGGCTGGCCGCCGGCGGGGTCGGGCTGTTCCCGGCGGCGGGCGCGCACCTGCTGCTCGGACGAGGACTGCTCGGCTCGACCGTCGCCCTGCTGGCTGGCGGCGCCGTGATGATCGTCGCGTACCTCGGCCTGACTCGCGTCCTGGGCGTGGACGAGACAGCCGGGCTGCTGGCCGGGGTGCGGGCCCGGGTGGGGCGAGGAGGCTGAGCACACCGACCGGCCTGTGCCCGACCTCGCTCAAGGAGTCCCGGCCGACTGCCGACCCTTCGGTGGTGAGCACCACCCCGGCCGGCACGCCGCCGACCCCGCGTCACCGCGTGGCTGGCGAGGACGGCGGGGTCATCCTCGGCTGGCTGACCCGGCTGGTGGTGGTCCTCGGTCTGCTCGCCGTGCTCGGGTACAACGCCGCGGCGATCGGCGCGGCGCACCTGACCGCTGCGGACGCTGCCCAGGCGGCCGCTACCGCGGCGGCCAGCAGCTGGCGGTCCTCCCACAACCTGCAGGCCGCCTACGACGCGGCCGCCGCCTCCGACGCGGACCGGACCGACCACATCTGGCGGCGGGACTTCTGGATCGCGCAGGACGGCACGGCCCACGTGACCCTGACCAAGACCGCGACCACCCTGTTCCTCCAGCAGGTGACGGCGCTGCGCCACTGGACCGTGGTCACGGTGACCGCCTCGGCTGCGCCTCCCCAGCTGTGACCCGCCCGGCCCGCGGACCGCAGGCACGCGGGACCCGCACCGCACGACGAACCATCACCGGCCTGCTCGCTGGTACCACGCTCTGGCTGGCGACCTCGTCCCCAGCGCTCCCGGCGATCGCGGACCCCGGGGGCACGCCTCCGTCGAACAACCTCGTCCAGACCCAGGCAGCCGCACGGGCGCTCCGCCTGCAGGTGCAGGCGCTGCAGCTGCGTGCCGAGATCGCCACCCAGGCCTACGACGCTGCCAGCGCCGCGATGGCCCAGTCGACCACCGCCTACCTGCTGGCCCAGCAGCAGCAGACCGCCCTGTCCCGCCGGGCGCAGCAGGCCACGGACTCCACCGGGCGACGGGCCCGGGACCTGTACATGGCCGGCGGCGCCCCGGCCCTCTGGGCCAGCGTGCTGTCCGGGACCAGCCCCTCCGACGTGCTGGCCAGCATCGCCACGGTGCGCGTCCTGCTCGACGGCGACGTCGCCTCGGCGCGCGCCGCCCAGCTCGCCGAGGCGCAAGCCGGAGCCATCACCCAACGGTTGGCCGTGCTCGACGCCGTCCGGTCCGCCGCCGCCGCCCAGGCCCAGCAGGCAGCGAGCACCGTGACCGGCGCCCTGGGGACCGCCGCCAGCCTGCTGGACTCGGCGACCGCGCAGATCCGCCTCCTGGTCGACGCCGAGCAGGTGGCGGCCGAGCAGGCCGCCGCGGCGCAGGCACGCGCGACACTGGCCCGGCTCGGCGCCCTGACCGGACCCGAGACGCCCGGAACCCGGTACGCCACCGCGGCGATCGCCGCCGCTCGCGGCGTGCTCGGCGTGCCCTACCAGTGGGGCGGAAACGGGCCAGGCTCCTTCGACTGCTCCGGGCTGACCGCGTGGGCGTACGCGCACGCGGGCCTCGCCCTGCCGCGTACGGCTGCCGAGCAGTGGTTCTCGGGGACACCGGTGGCGTTGTCCGGCCTGGCCCCGGGGGACCTGCTGTTCTGGGCCACCAACCTGGCCGACCCGGCCACGATCCACCACGTCGCCCTCTACATCGGCCAGGGCCTGATGATCCAGGCGCCCCAGCCGGGCGGGGTCGTCGAGGTCTCCCCGGTCTACCTCGACGGGCTCATCGGTGCCGTACGACCGGGGGCATGAGGGTGGACACCCGGGCGACGACGCCTAGCATGGGAAACTGCCCATGCCTGCCCTGTGCCCCGATCCCACCCCGGCGTCCCCCCCACGGCGGGGCTGAGGCCATGGCGTCGGTGCCGGTCCGTGCGGGCCACGTGGTGCAGGGACGGTACCGGCTGGACCGGTTGCTGTCCGCGCGGGCGACCCCGGACACCGCCGGGACGACCGCCACCGCCAGCACCTGGCTGGGTCGAGACCTCACGCTCGGACGAGCAGTGGCGTTGCACGTGTACCCGAGCGGGGACCCCCGGGCACGCGATGTGCTCGGGGCGGTCCGAGCCGCGGCCGGGGTGGCCGACCGTCGGCTCGTGCGTGCGGTCGACAACCGGTCCGCCGACGGGTTCGAGGTGATCGTCACTCCGTGGATCGAGGCCAGCAGCCTGGCCGAGCTGCTGTCTGCCGGGCCGCTGCCCAGCGCGGACGCGGTGCACCTGGTCCGGGAGGCGGCGTCGGCGTTGGCGTCGGCGCACGCCGCCGGGCTGGCCCACGGGCACCTGCGCCCCTCCAGCCTGCTGCGCGACGAAGCGGGTGAGGCGTACCTGCTCGGCCTGGGGATGGACCCCGTGTCGGAACGAGACCCGGTCGCGGGACGGGAATCGGACATCGTCGGTTGCGGCAGCCTGCTGTACGCCGCGCTGACCGGGCGCTGGCCGTACGGTCCTTGCCCCGGGGTCTCACCGACCACGTTGATCGACGGGCACCCGGCCACCCCCCGCCAGCTGCGGGCCGGCGTACCGGCCGCGCTCGACGACG
>JAJYSQ010000146.1 GCA_021793495.1 Actinomycetes bacterium | reverse complement strand
CGGTGCTCGGCTCGCGCACCGGTGGCCAACGAGGAGCCGGGCGCGGTCGGTGCGGCCCCTCGTCGAGCAGGAGCTGACCCAGGTCGACGCCGTACCGGTCGTCGATCACCGCGTGGTGGGACTTGGAGATCAGGGCGAACCGGCCACCGGAGAGTCCTTCGACCAGGTAGATCTCCCAGAGCGGGCGCGACCGGTCCAACGGGCGGCTCATCAGCCGCCCGACCAGCTCGGCCAGCTGCTCGTCGCTGCCCGGCCGAGGCAGTGCGGACCGGCGTACGTGGTAGCTGAGGTCGAAGCGCTCGTCGTCCACCCAGACGGGGTTGGCCAGGTGCACCGGCAGGACACGCAGCCGCTGCCGGTAGCGGGGGGCGTAGACCAGCCGCTCGAGGATGAGGTCGACCAGGTCGGCGTACTCGAAGCCGCCCTCGGGTGGGGCGAAGATGCTCACCCCACCGACGTGCAGGGGCGTCGAGGGGTCCTCCAGGTACAGCAACGAGGCGTCCAGCGCGCTCAGCCGGTCGGCCACCTGACCATGGTGGCACGCGGCGGCCGCTTACCGCTGCGGACCCAGGAGCCCGAGCCCGAGCAGCGGTTCGAGCGCCCGGGCAGTCTGCTCGTACTCCTCGTGGCGCAGGCCCACCATGCCCAGGGCCTCGGCGGCCACCACGTTGGACGCCAGGTCGTCGACGAACACGACCTCCCCGGGCACCAGGCCGAGCAGGTCGAGGGTGTGCCGGAAGATGCGCGGCTCGGGCTTGCGCATCCCGACCTCTCCAGAGATCACCACGGCGTCGAACAGGGTGTCCCACCCCTCGCGCGGGTAACGGTTGCCCCAGGAGTTCGACAGCAACGCGGTGCGGAGGCCCGCGTCGTGGACCCGCCCGACCAGCTCGAGCATCGCCGGCGCGGGGCGGAAGTGGGCGAACATCCGTTCCAGCAGCCCGTCGGCCCCCACCTGGCGGCCACCGGGACCGCCCAGCGCCGAGGCCAGCCGTTGCTGGAACTCCGCCGTGGAGATCTCGGCGCGTTCGAGGGCGTGGATCGGGCTGGGCGGCGCCCCCGGCGCCTGGCCATCGACCGCCCACGCGCCCATGACCTGGACGAACCGGTCGAACTCGATGCCCTCCTGGGCCGTCCAGGCCTGCATCGATCCCGACAGCCCGGTGGTCAGCACCCCGCCCCAGTCGACGACGAGACCACGGACCCGCGGATGCGGCAGGCCTCCGGTCGGCGACGCCGGGTACGGCTCAGACACCGGCCACCTCCCGTGCGCTGGCCAGCAGCGCCGGTACGCCGGTGTCCAGGGTGGCGAAGAACGGGTCGGTGGACTGGCCCAGGCTCCACCGGTAGTACGAGGCCTCCAGCAGGATCGCGAGCTTCCACCGGGCCAGCACGACGAACCACGGGACCGGACCCGGGTCCCGGCCGGTCGCGGCCTGCCATCGGTCGACGAGCTCGCCTGGCGGCGGGGCGCCAGCGGGCAGGGTGACCAGGCCGAGGGGGCCTGGCGCCTCGGCCTGGTCGGGCTGCTCGGGCTGCTCGGAGCCACCTGGGACCCAGAAGGACAGCAGGTACCCCAGGTCCGCCCGCGGGTCCCCCACCGTGGCCATCTCCCAGTCGAGCACGGCTCGCACCCGGCCGGGGGGACCCACGACGACGTTGTCCAGCTTGTAGTCGCCGTGGACCAGCGTCGCGGCCACCTCGGCGGGGACGTGGGCGATCAGCCAGTCGCGCACCACCTCGTAGTCGGCCAGCTCACGAGCACGACCCCCGGCTGCGGCAACCGTGGTGCGGATCCCCTCGCGCTGGCCGGTCCACCGCCGCAGCTGACGCGCCAGGTACCCGGTCGGGCGACCGATGCCCGCGTCCACCAGCGGGTCGACGGGGACCCGGTGGATCTCGGCGAGGGCCTCGACCAGGTCCAGCGACAGGGCTCGTCCGGCGACCGGGTCACCCCGCAGCCAGCCCGGCAGCTCGCCGCGGACCACGTCACCCGCGACGCGTTCGGCGAGGTAGAACGGGGCGCCGATCACCCCGGGGTCCGCGCAGGCCGCCACCACCCGCGGTACGCGCACCGCGCGGTCCACCACTGCGGGGGACAGCGCGGCCAGGACTCGGTGCTCCCGCAGCACGTCGTGCGCGGTGGGCAGCAGCGGGCCGGCCGGGGGGCGACGCAGCACCAGCCCTGGGGGACCCTCGGAGTCCGCATGCTCTTCCGGCGACCCCACCGGGGGATCGACCTCGAGCAGATAGGTGAGGTTGGAGTGCCCGGCAGCCAGGTACGTGACCCGGACGCTTCGCGGCACCGGCGGATCCAGCGTCGACAGCCACCCGGTGAGCCTCACCGGGTCGACCAGGCCGGCCGGGTCCGGGCCGCTCCGGAAGGGATCGTGGGCCGCGACGATCACCCGGTCATCGTAGGGCGGGGTCATCCGACGGTCACCCGGCGGGGACGGGGCGGTCACCTGGCGGGGACCGGGCAGGGTTGGACCACGATGTCGGCGACCCGCAGCACGTGCCCTGTGCTGATCGGGTGCGCCTTGTCTGGCGGCGGATCCCTGACGGACACGGAACCGGTCGTGAGCCACAGCAACGTGTGCGGTGCCGTGCACCGCGTGCAGCACCGGGGACAGCCCCACCGTCCTGCCGGTGCGCACCCTCGACGACCCGCAGCGTCATCTCCACGTCCGGGGCTGCCGACTCCGGCCAGATCACGGCCGTGGCGACCATGATCGGTGCCTGGGCGTACCCGCGGCGCAGGACCCTGCTCGCCCCGGTGGCCAGATCGACGCCCGCCACCTCCGTCAGACCACCGGTGCCGGCGCCCACCGCGAACGCCGCGTATCCCGCGCTGGCGACCGGATATCTGCCACGGGCGGGGTACCGTTTGCCCTGCGGGTCGGTATGGGGATGCTCGATCGTGCGGACCGCCCCGCTGTGGGTGTCGTAGGAGTACGCCGTGAAGTCGTCCAGGCCATTGAGCAAGTGGTACCCGAACCAGACCAGGTACTCAGGCGACTGTAGGTAGGTGGCTGTTCAGGCGGTAATCAGGTATGCCAGGTGGGGGTCTCGAAAGAGTCCTCGGACGATGTGCGGCACGTCCTCCAAGCCGCCTCAGGGCCCAGGTTCACCACGGTCCACCACGCCCCGGGACTCAATCCTCAGGTTTGCTCAGGTGATTCTGAAGGGCCTCTCCAGCCAGCCGTACATGGGCGCGCGCAGCGCCTTCCGCTACCAAGGGGTCTCCCGCCCGGATTGCTCGAACAGTGGCCGCATGCTCGTCCAGGGCGAGGGCGAGGCGACCAGGTACCTGGGAGGACGTCCCACTGCCCAGGCGAACCTGGCCGAGCAGGTTCTCCGCACTCTGCATCAAGCGCCGGTTGCCCGATGCCTGCCAAATGGTCCGGTGGAACACAAGGTCGAGCTCGCTGTAGCGAGATAGGTCGTGGGCGGCTACTGCCCGCCGCTGGGCCGTCAGAAGCACGTCGAGTTCTCGGGCCAGTACCGGCGCCGCGTCGTTGATGGTCACTCGGCGTGCCGCGATACCGTCGATCACCTCCCGCAGCTCGTAGATCTCGGCCATGTCTCCCGCTGACACTTCGGGTACAAAGTAGCCCCGGTGCGCGATGGCCACGAGGAACCCCTCGCGCTCCAACGCCGCCAGAGCAGTCTTGATGGGGGTGGGGGACAGGCCCAGCTCTTCGGCGAGCGGGCGCACCGTGACTCGCCAGCCCGGATGCAGCCGGCCGTCCAGGATGGCGGCGCGGATGGCCTCGTAGGCGGCGCTCGCCCGCGTGCCACCGGGAACGTTCATGCCTCGGGTCTACCACAAGGCGCTAGGACGGAGCGCGGCCCCTTGACAGATGAGGTTTTGGATCTAATCTGGCACCACATCGAGTGGCCTGGAGGCCAGATGCCCTTCACCTACCTGTCTCACCTGGAGTGCTCTGGGTGCGGCACGACCCACGACGCGAGCACCTGGCAGGGCCTGTGCGCGTGCGGTCAGCCACTGTTGGCTCGCTACGACCTCGAGCGTCTGGCGGAACACGTCAGCCCACAGGGCTTCGCGTCCCGTCGTCCTACCCTGTGGCGCTATCACGAGTTGCTGCCGGTCACCGACGCCGAGCATGCGATCAGCCTGGGAGAGGGAGTCACCCCATTGACTCCACTGCCCCGACTAGCCAAGGAGCTGGGGCTGGGCAGGCTGCACCTGAAGGATGAGGGGCTGTTGCCCACAGGTACGTTCAAAGCCCGTGGTGCGTCCGTGGGCGTGTCGCGGGCCCGCGAGCTTGGTCGACGTCGCATCGCCATGCCGACCAACGGGAACGCGGGGGCGGCTTGGGCAACGTATGCCGCCCGGGCCGACTGTGAGGCGTTGATCGTGATGCCGGTGGACGCTCCGCTGATCACGCGCAGCGAATGCGTGGCCACCGGCGCTCGGCTGGTGTTGGTTGATGGGCTCATCGGCGACGCTGGCGCGATGGTGGCCCGAGCGGTCGCCGACGAAGGCTGGACGGACGTGTCCACCCTCAAGGAGCCCTACCGCCTCGAGGGCAAGAAGACGATGGGGCTCGAACTGTTCGAGCAGCTGGGATGGCGAGTCCCTGATGTCATCATCTACCCCACCGGAGGTGGAGTTGGTCTTATCGGGATCTTCAAGGCTCTGCGTGAGCTCCAGGCGCTCGGTTGGTTGAGTCAGCCCAAGATGCCGCGGCTGGTCGCCGTGCAGGCCGAGGGTTGTGCACCGGTCGTACGCGCCTTCGACAACGGTGACACCCAGACCAGCCCATGGGAAGACGCCCACACTGTGGCGTTCGGCATCACGGTTCCCAAACCCCTGGGTGACCGCCTGATCCTCGATGCGATTCGCCAGACCAACGGGTGTGCGATCGCGGTGAGTGACGAAGAGCTGCTCGCCGATGTCCGCCTCCTGGCCAGGCTCGAAGGCGTCTTCGCCTGCCCGGAGGGCGCAGCTACGGTCTCGGCAGCCCGCCGACTCCGTGCCGAAGGCTGGCTGTCCGAGGACGACGAAGTCGTCCTGCTCAACACTGGAAGTGGCCTCAAGTATCCTGATGCGGTGGTCGCTGAAGCCCCCATTCTCCAGCCGGGGGAGCCCATTCCCATCGAACTGGTCGGATCCACGGCCGGCTGATCACACCGAGAACCTGATGGCACACAGGTGGCCTGCCGACACCATGGCGATCATTCGCCTGAGCCTACGACAACATGTCCGTGACGTCGCGGACGACGGCACGCACGCACATGTTCCGAGGACGAGCAGCACGTATTCTCAAGTCTAGCTACCAGTATCTGTCTTGATCGTTGCACTGGGTCGCGAAGCATCAGAGCAGTCTGATACCCCGGGTGATCAACCGTGAGCCCGTCCCTGCGTAAGCCGATATATTCATCACTCCAGACCACTGGCATATGGACATCGAGGAGAGCCAAATGGCCGGGATACACAGTGCCGACGATAACGGTCCACGGGCTGAGCCACCGGTAGCGCGAGGCCCAGGTCGTTCGGAAGTGTTTCGCCTTGCGAAGATAGTTGGGGTAGGGACGATTGTGGCCTCGGCCGTGGCAAATGAGTACGGAGCCGGCGTCAACTTTGTGGCCCCACAGAGCGTTGGCGTCTACCCGAGGGTGGAAGGCTTGGTCCCCTTGGCCATGTTCGTCACCGGCATGGTCCTCCTGCCGAAAGTCTTTCTCTTCATGCG
>JAJYSQ010000145.1:4153-5729 GCA_021793495.1 Actinomycetes bacterium | reverse complement strand
TTCCGATCTCCGGCGAAGCCGGGGATGGTCGGTGACGAACCGGCCGGCCGGCAGCCGGTACAGGTGGCCCACGTCGCCGGACAGGCGGACCCGGACCGGGACGCCGGGACCGGGGGCGTCGACCTCGAGCGGCGGTCCACCCCCCTCCGGCACGAACCGGCCCAGCCCGCCCGCGCCGCACGGGTCCGCTCCCCCGGGCAGGCCGCGAACGGTGGGGTCCAGGTCCGGCATCGGGGGTGTGCGGCCTCCGGCCGGCCGCCCCACCAGGTCGGCGTGACCGGCGCGGGCGAGCAGCTGGGCGGCCAGGCAGTCACCGTTGGCGTTGGTCAGCACCACGATCCCGACCCCGGCGGTGCGGTCCGCCAGCACGAAGGTGGAGTACCCGACCATTCCGCCCCCGTGGGTGAGGCAGAGGTGCCCGCCGATCCGCTCGACGTTGATCCCCATCCCGTACCGGCTGTCCTCGACCGGTGGCAGCCCGTCAGGGGGGACGACCGGCTCTCCCCCGGGAGCCAGCGTCGTGATCATCCGGTCGAGCACGTCGGCAGCGATGACCGGCCGCCCTTCCCTGGCGCCGACCGGGTCATGGTCATCACCGCCGATCAGCGCCATCACCAGGCGCCCCATGTCCCGGCCCGTCGCCGCGACGTTCCCGTCGGCCGTCGCCACCTCGAACCAGGGCGCCGGGCTCAGCGGATCGCCGGGGGCCCAGGGACGGTCGGGGCGCGTGGGCCAGTACCCGGGGGCCAACGTGGACCGGTCGGCGTGGGTGACCTCGGCGATCGCCCCGGCCATCCCCAGGGGAGCCAGCAGCCGATCACGGACCAGGTCCGGCAGGCGCTGCCCGGTGCGCGCGCGCACCAGCTCGCCGAGCAGCAGGTAGCCCAGGTTGGAGTAGTGGAACCGGGCCGCACCGCAGGGTGCGGTCACCAGCTGCCGAGCCGCCCAGACCTGGGCGGCCTCGTCGGGCAGGGCGTCGGAGCCGAGGACCAGTCCCGCGGTGTGGGTCAGCAGCTGGGTCACCGTGATCGACCGTCCCCGCGGACCCAGATCGACCCACGGCAGCAGGTCGGTCACGACCTCGTCCAGCCCCAGCTGCCCCTCCTCGGCGAGCTGGTTGACCAACAGCGAGGTCATGACCTTGCTGATCGACCCGATCTCGAAGCGGTACCCCGGCGTCATCGGCGTGCCACGTTCGAGATCGGCGTGGCCGAAGCTGGTCTCGGCCAGCAGCCCGTCGCGGTCGACGATCGCGATCACCCCGCCGGGCATGGGGAAGTGGCGGGTCGCCGCCTCGCCGAGACCGCGCAACGTCTCGATGACCGCACCGGAGGGCCGTACCTGGTCGAGGCGCTCGCCCGGCAGGTCGCTGGTCACGGCTCGACCACGTCGCCGGCGACCAGGTCGGCGACCAGGTCACCCGCGCTGGGGTGGAACGGCCGGCCGTACCGGGAGACCTCGAGGTGGTCGCCCTCGGCGCGGAACGGTTCCCGCTCCAGCCGGAGGCGAACCTCTCCGGACACCCCGGGCATCAGCCGGGCGGCCTCGTCGAGTGCGCTGCCGTGGACCGCACGCC
>JAJYSQ010000145.1:0-4143 GCA_021793495.1 Actinomycetes bacterium | reverse complement strand
GTCGCCGGCGACCAGGTCGGCGACCAGGTCACCCACCACGGATGGCCCCCCCGGGCCGGGTGAGCGCGGCGGCCAGATGGCGTCGACCCCCTCGTCGAGTGCGCTGCCGTGGACCGCACGCCCGCGGACGACGGTACCCAGGGAGATCCCCTCCTCGTCCGCCACCGTGTCGGCATGGACGTTCAGGCAGAGCGTCGGACCGGTAGCGCGGGCACCGCGGATGGGACCGGCACCCCGGAGGTACCCGGGCGGCCGAGGGGGTCTCACCGGTCAGCGCCCCCGAGGCCTCGCCACCGCACTGGTCGGCCCCGCTGGTCCGGTCCTCCCCCCCGGAGACGGCCAGCAGCGCGCTGGTGCAGGGATGCGCCGGTCCCCCGGTCGCACCGCAGGGTGGACAGCTCGCGCTCGTGCCGCTCGGACCGGCGCGACCAGGCATCGGTGGCTGCCGGGTCCGGGACGACCACCTCGTACGGGACCTCATCGGGGACGTCGGCTCCGGCCGACGGGCCCGAGCGAACCGCCCCGGGCACGCCCAGGGCTTGGGCGGCCAGCATCGCCGCACCCAGCGCCGAGTGGTCTGCCGAGGGATCGGTGACCAGCACCTCACGCCCGCTGGCGTCGGCCAGGGCCCGACGGAAGGCCGTCGAGGTCGCCCCGGCCCCGGCCACGCGCACCGGTCCGGTCCGACCCGTGGCGCGCGCGGCCAGGTGCAGGCACCGACGGCTCTCCAGGACGATCCCGGTGAGCAGCGCGGCGGCCAGGTCGGCCCGGTCATGGTGCAGCGTCAGCCCCAGGATCCGACCGGTCAGCGACGGATCCCACAGCGCACCCTGCTCGCCCGGGGCCAGGTACGGCAGGAAGCAGGGCGCGCGACGTGGGTCCCGTTCCAGGCCGATGGCGCCCAGTCCGGCCACTGCGGCCTCGTCGCACCCGAACAGCTCGGCCAGCCACCGGAAGGAGCTGCCGGTGGCCAACAGGTCCATCTCCACGCCCCACCCCTGGGTCCCCGCCAGCGGGGTGAGCAGGTACCGGTGCTCCGGATCGGGAGTCGGGGCGTCGGTCACCGCGAGGACCACCGTGCTGGTGCCGGCGACGTAGGCGACCTCCCCCGGCGTGCGCACTCCCAGACCCAGCGCCCCGAGCACCGAATCGGCGGCCCCGAGCACCACCGGCACCCCCCTCGGCAGCCCCAGGGCCCCGGCGGCCTGCGGGCACAGCCGGCCGACGTGGCCGCTGTCGCGGACCTCGGGCAAGGCCGGGACGGGCTGGCCCAGCAGGTCGGTGGTGGCCGCGAGAACATCGCCCAGCCACTGCCCGGCGACCAGGTCGTAGCAGCCGAACCCGGTGGCCGTGCTCGGGTCGGTCACCGGTTCCTCCCCGGTCAGCCACCCGTACAGGTAGTCCTTGGCACCCAGGACCGCGGCCGTCGACCGCACCCGGTCGGGGTCCGAGCCTGCCAGCCGGATCAGCATGGGCAGCAGGTACCGTCCGTCGACCCACTGGCCGGTCCGCCGGTAGAGCTCCTCGGGCCCGAGCA
The DNA here is from genome assembly GCA_021793495.1 of Actinomycetes bacterium. Lineage (GTDB taxonomy): Bacteria > Actinomycetota > Actinomycetes > JAJYSQ01 > JAJYSQ01 > JAJYSQ01. The sequence goes on along the minus strand of JAJYSQ010000145.1, from coordinate 2,606 downwards.
GCCGGCGCAGCGCCTCGCCGTGCTCGTCGGCCCGGGCGTCCTCCCAGGTGACCGCCGCCCCCACCGGGGCCCCGGTCGCATCCGTGGTGACCAGGGTGGGGATCATCGCGGACAGTCCGATGCCTGCCCACCGGCGCACCGGAACCGTGCCGGCCAGCTCGCTGGCCACCGCCCGGATCGCGGTCAGCCAGTCGGCCGGATCCTGCTGGGAGGCTCCCGGCTCCGGACGAGCCGTCGGGTAACCCGCCTGCGCCCGGGCCACGACGCGGCCGTGGACGCCGCGAGCGACCGCCTTCAGCCCCGATGTCCCCAGGTCCAGCCCGATGGTCACCTCCTCGCCCAGGGTCATCCGGCGCCTCGCACGGCAGTCCGGGCGCGGCCGCCCGAGCGGGCCGGCGCAACCTTCAGGTTCGGGGACGGGGGAAGGGGGACGACCGACCAGTCCCGGGCGAGGTCGCCCTGGTGCAGGCGCCGCTCCGTCTGCCCGGCGATGACGAAGGCGAACTCCGAGGCCGGGTACACCTGCTCGAAGCAGTCGAACACCACCCCGGTCTGGTCGCGGCTGAGCCCTCGGATGCGCACGACCAGGGTGCGCGGGGTCAGCCGGAGCAGTCCACGCACGTCCGGGGAGGGGTGGATGACGTCGAGGAACTGCTCCTCGTAGTCGTCGTCGAGCCCGTACCGGGCGCTGAGCGTCTCGTACAACGAGCCGTCCCGGTAGGCGTCCGGCAGGTCGGGGGCCAGCGCCACCGGGATGATCGCGGTCTCCACGATCGAGGGCTTGCCGGCGATCAGCCGCAGCCGGCGCACCTGCCACACCGGGTCGCTGGCGGAGATCCCCAAGGCGGCAGCGACATCTGACGAGGGCAGGGCGCGGGCGATACCCAGCACCTTGGTCCCGACCCGGGAGGAGTCGTGCGACCCGCCGAGGGTGTCACCCAGCCCGCCGGCCCGGCTCGGGTCGCTGAGGATCTTCGGGCGGGCCAGGAAGGTGCCGAGCCCCTGGTGACGACGGACCCGGCCGTCGCGCTCGAGCTCCTCGAGCGCGCGGCGCACCGTGATCAGGCTGACCGAGGCCAGCTCGGCGAGCTCGGCCTGGCTGGGCAGCATGTCCCCGGGGCCCAGCCCGCGCTCGGCGACCAGCCGGTCGACGAGGTCGATGACCTCCTCGTACAGCAGCCGGGTCCGAGCGGACCGTCCGGTCCGGGAACGCGCGGCGCGTCGCGAGGTCTGGCCTCCGAGCCGGATCACCGTCATCGTCGTTGCTCCTCATCGCAGCGCACCTGGTCGCCCCGGGTCGAACCCTCACCGAGGCTAACGCGGCACCGCCTCGCCGGCGATCACCTCGAGCGCCTCGCCGGCGGCCACCAGCGTCGCCTCGACGTCCTCGTCGGTGTGCACGAGGGAGACGAACAGGTTCTCGAACTGCCGCGGGTGGAACAGCACCCCGCGCAGCAGCATCTCCTGGTACCACCGGGTGAACCGGGCCTCGTCGGCGTACGCGACGGCGTCGCGCCAGTTGTGGATCCGGTGGTCGGAGAACCACAGCTGGAAGACCGTTCCCAGCCCCTCCACCAAGGCCGGGATCCCGGCGTCCGTGGTGAGCTTGCGCAGCCCGTCGGCCAGCCGGTCGCCGAGGGCGCGCTGGCGTTCGTACAGTCCCGGCTCGGCCAGCACGTCCATGGTCGCCGACACGGCAGCGCACTGCACGACGTTCGCGTTGTAGGTCCCGGAGTGCGAGTACCTCCCCTCGGCGATCATCCGCATCGCCTCGCGGCTGCCGCCGATCGCCGCGACCGGGAACCCGCCGCCGAGCCCCTTGGCCAGCGTGGTCAGGTCCGGGGTCACCCCGAACCACTCCTGGGCACCGCCGCGGGCGAACCGGAAACCGGTGATCACCTCGTCGAAGATGAGCATCGCGCCATGGCGGGTGGTCAGCTCGCGCAGGAGCTCGAGGTAGCCAGGCTCGGGCAGGATGCACCCGGTGTTGAACACGGCCGGCTCGGTGATGACGGCGGCTACCTCGGCCCCCCGCTCGTCCATCACCTGCCGGAAGCTCACCGGGTCGTTCCAGGTCAGGACGATCAGCGTGTCGGCCAGCTCCCGGGGAACCCCGGGGCCAGCCGCCACCGGCCGGGGGCGGTCTGCAGGTCCGGCCAACCGCGGGTCGGCGTGGTTGCTCCAGTAGACCGTGTCCTGCCAACCGTGGTAGTGACCCTCGAAGCGGACGACCAGCCGGCGCCCGGTCGTCGCCCGGGCCAGCCGTACCGCGGTGCCGACCGCCTCGCTGCCGGAGTTCGTGAACCGCACCTGCTCGATCCCGGGCACCGCTTCCACGACTTTCTCGGCGGCCTCGACCTCCAGCCGGTACGGCAGGCCGAAGCAGGTGCCGTACGCCGCGACCGCGTCGGTGACCGCCCGGGTGACCACCGGGTGTCGGTGCCCGAGGATCATCGGTCCCAGGCCGAGCAGGTAGTCGATGTACTCGTTGCCGTCGACGTCGCGCAGCCGAGAGCCCGACCCTTCGGCGATGAACGGGGGGTACGGGGTCCAGCCGAAGCCGACGGTGCGCGCACTGCTGCCCGCACCTCCGGGGATGGAGATCG
>JAJYSQ010000144.1 GCA_021793495.1 Actinomycetes bacterium | reverse complement strand
GGTGATGAACCATCCGAAGTTCCGCCGCCGTAGCGGCGGCGGAACGCGACGCGGGAGGGCGGTGATTCTGCGGTGACGGTGTCGATTCCCGAACTGCCCCTGGTGACCCTGTCGGACGACGAGCAGGCCGTGTTCGAGGCGCTGCGGTTCGACGTGCAGGCGCAGCGGTGGGACCTGGGGCTGCTGGACGCCTACTACAACGGCGAGCAGGTCATCGCTGACCTCGGCATCTCGATTCCGCCGCAGCTGCGTGGCCTGCACACGGTCATCGGGTGGCCTCAGATCGGCGTGGATGCGTTGGAGAACCGGCTCGACATCGACGCGATCCGGTACGCCGACGGCTCCGATTCCTCCGAGCTGACAGAGATCTGGGGTGCCAACCAGCTGTGGCACGAGTCCCAGCTGGCCCACCTGGACGCGTTCGTGTTCGGCCGCGCCTACGCGTGCGTGGGGGTGGGCGGGTGCGGCACGAGCGACTGCCCACCGCTGATCACCATCGAGTCGCCGCGGGACATGGCGGTGGTCTACGACGTGCGGTCACGGGCCGTCACTGCCGGGTTGCGCCTGTACGAGGACGCTGGCGGGCAGGCCGCGACCCTGTACCTGCCCTACGCGACGATCAGCCTGGTGGAGGTGGACTCGGGCTGGCAGGTGGTGGAGCGGGACGACCACGGGGTCGGGCTGGTGCCGGTCGTGCAGTTCGCTAACCGGCAGCGGGTGTCTGATCGGGCGGGCCGCTCCGAGATCACCCCGGCGGTCATGTCCATCACCGATGCGGCCTGCCGCACCCTGCTGGGCATGGAGGTCTCCCGCGAGTTTTTCGCGGCGCCGCAGCGGTACATCCTCGGTGCCTCGGAGGGCGCGTTTGAGGACCAAGAGGGCAACCCGGTCGGGGCGTGGGAGACCTACATCGGCCGGGTGCTGGGCCTGGAACGGGACGAGGACGGCAACCTGCCGCAGGTCGGCCAGTTCGACGCCGGGGACCCGGGCGCGTTCACCAAGGTTTTGGACCTGTATGCGCGGATCATGGCGACCCAGCTGTCGGTGCCGCCCCAGTACCTCGGCTACACCACGGACAACCCTGCCAGCGCGGACGCGATCCGGTCGGCCGAGGCGCAACTAGTGAAAAAGGCCGAACGCAAACAGAGGCTGTTTTCCACGCCGTGGGCGGACGTGCTGCGGCTGGCGCTGGTCTGGCGGCACGGGGACCTGCCGGAGTCGGCGCGCAACATCGACATCGGATGGACCAACCCGGCCACGCCCACCACCGCGGCGCAGACGGACGCGGCGGTGAAATTGGTGCAGGCCGGCATCCTCCCACCCGACAGTGATGTGGTCCTGGAACTGGTTGGGTTGCGGGAGGAACAGCGGGCCCGCGTGCGGTCTGACCGGCGCCGCTCGGTGGGCCGCGCGTTCCTCGCCCAGCTGGGCGCGCGGGCCGCCGAATCCGCGGGCGGGGAGGCCCCCGGTGAGCCTGGCGACTAGGGCCGCCGAACAGCAGCGCACACAGCAGGGGCTGATGGTGCTACTGGCCCAGGAGATGGCCGCGCTGTGGCAGATCATCACCCTGGGCGAGTTCGCGCGCACGGTCCCGGAGTGGCAGGCAGCGGCGATCGTGGTGTGCCAGCGGTACGCGCTGGCGGCCACGACGGCGGCCGCGGACTACTACGACACCGAGCGGGAGGCGGCCGGCGCCGTCAGCCCGTTCACGGTGGAGCTGGCCGACATCCCCCCGGAGAAAGCGGAGCGGTCGCTGTCCTGGGCGGTCAAAGACTTGTGGATTCCCGAGGCCGAGGAGCCGCCGCCGATCGAGGAGCGCCTGCGATCTGCGCAGACCAAGGCGGTCGGTGTCGCGGAAAAACTGGTGGAGGACGCGGCGCGGGACACGGTGATCGACGCGACCCACGCCGACCCGCAGGCCCGGGGGTGGGCGCGCTACGCCCGCGCGGGCGCCTGTGATTTCTGTGCTCTGCTCGCGTTGCGGGGCGCCGTCTACTCCGAGGACACGGTGCGGTTCCGGGCGCATGACCACTGCACCTGCTGGGCGGTGCCGGTGTTCCGCGGTCAGCAGTGGGAGCCGCCCGAACACGTGCGTGAGTGGCAGCGCATCTACCGGGAGGCCACCCGAGACGTGACCGGATCTCGTGCGGCGCGTGCGGCGTTTCGGCGCGCCCTGACCGAGGCCGGACAGTAAACGTCTCCCGCCCGGAGCGGGAGCCCTACCAGTACAGACACCCCAGGAGGGTTGCTCAACCATGTCTGACGAGCCCACCGGCCAGGAGCCGGCCGAGGTGCCCCAGCAGGACGACAGCACGGCGGAGCCCCAGCCGCCGCAGCGGACCGAGCCGTGGGAGGAGCCGGAGCGGGCCCGCCGCGAGATCGAGCGGCTCCGAAAAGAAGCGGCACGGTACCGCACCAGGAGCAGAGAGCTGGAGCCGCTCGCCCAGAAGGCCCGTGAGCTGGAAGAGGCGCAGAAGTCGGAGGCGGAGCGGCTGACCGCTCAACTCCAGGAGGAGCAGCAGCGGCGCACCGCCCTGGTGCAGCGGACGGTGCGCGCCGAAATCCGGGCGCGGGCCGCCGACCAGTTCGCCGACCCCGACGACGCCGCGGCGTTCCTGGCCCTCGACTCCTACGTGTCGGAGGACGGGGAGATCGACACCGACCAGATCACCGCCGACCTCGCCGACCTGCTGAAACGTAAGCCGCACCTCGCTAAAACGGCCGTGCCGCGCCGTCCGGCGCCGGACCGGTCGCAGGGCTCCAGCGGCAACCGCCGTACCCGAACCGACCCCGCCGCGGAGTTCGCGGCGTTCATGGGCCAAAAACTCGGCCGCTAGGAGAAAACGATGGCGACTGACCCGATTACGCTGTCCGATGTCGACGCCAACCTGCTGCCCCGGACCCTGACCGGGCCAATTTTCGAGCGGGCCGCGGAGCTGTCCGCGATCCAGCGGCTCGCTCGGCGGGTGCCCCTGTCGATCGACGCGACCACGTCGATCCCCGTGCCGCTGGACGTGCCGACCGCCGACTGGGTCGACGAGGGCGGACGCAAGCCCTTGTCGTCCGGCGGGGTCGGAGTGAAAACGATGACGGCCAAGAAGTTGGCGGTGCTCATCCCCGTGTCCGAGGAGGTCGTGCGCACCAACGCGGCCGGGCTGTGGACCCAGCTGCAAAACGACCTGCCGGTGGCGTTCGCCCGCGCGTTCGACCACGCCGCGATCCACGGCACGACCATGAAGGGGGCCGCGGGCCCGTTCTCAGCTTTCCTGGCGCAGACCACCAACACCCAGCAGCTCGGTACCAGCGGCCAGGGCGACGGCGGCATCTACGCCGACCTGGTGCTGGGCATGCAGCAGGTGGTCGACGCCGACTACGAGTTCTCCGGGTTTGTCGCCGACACCCGACTCAAACCGCAGCTGCTGCTGGCCACCGACACCACCGGCCGGCCGATTTTCGTGGACACCACCGCCCCGGGCACCGGGGCCGCGGGGGAGGGCACGCTGCTCGGGGAGCCGATCATGTATTCCCGCGGCGTGTCCGGAAAGTACCGGCGGCAGTCGACCAGCACCGACACGGGGCTGCGTGCGGTGGGCGGCGACTGGCAGCAGTGCGCCTACGGCGTGGGCATGGACATCACCGTGCGCGTCTCCCGTGAGGCCACCTACGTGGATGAGGACAACGTCGTGCACTCCGCGTTCCAGGAGAACCTGGTGCTGCTGCTGGCCGAGGCCTACTACGGGTTCGTCATCGGTGACGTGGCCGCGTTCGTGACCTACACCGAGTCGGGCGGTGGTTCGTGACGGCTGAACGGGCGCGGCGGCAGCCCCGGGCGTCCCGCCGCAGGGCGGAGTCTGGGGCCTCCCAGACGACGGCCGCCAGCCGGAGGCCCCGGGCCAGGAGTCTGGGGGTAGCGGACAGGCCGCTGCGGGTGGTGGCGCGGGTGCACGCCTACCCCCCGGTGCACAATGCCGGTGCCGAATGGATGCTGCACAGCCTGCTGTGTGCCCTGGTGGCGCGCGGCCACGAGGTGACGGTGTGGCTGTCCCGCTACTCGCAACTGTCCGAGCCCTACACGTTGGACGGGGTCCGGGTGGTGCCGTTCGCGGCCCGTCTCGACATCGGCGCCGCGGTCCGTCGTGCGGACGTCGCCATCTCCCACCTGGAGAACGTGCCCGCGCTCGCGGCGCTGGCCGCCGGATACGGCACCCGGTTCGTGGCCGTGTGCCACAACACGTTCCCGGCCACGTTTCGCAACGCGGCCACGGCAGCACTGGCGGTCTACAACAGCCAGTGGATGGCCCGGGAGGCCGAGGCCTACTACGCGGGCCGCCCGTCCGCACCGGCGGCCACCCTGGTGGTGCGCCCGCCGGTGTTCGCCGACAACTATCGCACCACCCCGGGCGATGCGATCACCCTGATCAACTGCAACGCCGACAAGGGCGGCGACCTGTTCTGGCGGATCGCTGAACGCATGCCCGACCATCAGTTCCTCGGGGTGCGGGGCGCCTACGGGCAGCAGGTGGTCCCGCCGCGGCCCGTGCCGAACCTGGTCTACCTCGACCACGTGCCCGGCCATGAGATGCGGGACCGGGTGTATGCCCGCACCCGGGTGCTGCTCATGCCCAGCCGGTACGAGTCGTGGGGTCGGGTCGGGGTGGAGGCGATGGCCTCCGGTATCCCCGTGGTCGCCCACCCCACGCCGGGCATCTGCGAGATGCTCGGGGACGCTGCGATCCTCGCTGACCGCGACGACCTGGACGCGTGGCTGTCCACCCTGGAGCAGCTGCTGCGCCCGACGGAGTATCAGAGCGCCTCAGAACGGGCCCTGGAGCGGTCGGCGGCGCTGGACCCGCACGACGACCTGGTCGCGTGGTGTGAGGCCATCGAGAGCCTGTAGGAGGCCGGGGTGGAGGTCACCACCGAGGAACTGCGCCTGTACCTGGGGCTGGCGGACATCGACGAGGAGCGGGCCGAACTGCTGCTGCAGCAGGCCGCAGCGCTGGCTCGCTCCATCGTGGACCCGCTACCCGACGGGGCGAAGGCGGTCGTGCTCAGCATGGCTGGACGGGCCTACGTCAACCCCCAGGGGGTGCAGAGCGAGACGATCGGCCCCTACACGGTGCAGCGCCCCCAGGCGGGCCTGTACATGACCCGGGACGAGCGGCGGACCCTGAACCGTCTGGCTGGGCGGGGCGGCGCCTACACGGTCGACCCCACCCCGCCGGACGCCTCCCCGGTGCCGTCGTGGCCGCCGCTGCCCGGCTGGTTTCCGGGGGGTGTGTGGTGACGGTCGGGGCGCCGTGGCCGCTGGGCGAACTGGTGGTGGTGCTGCGGCCGGGGCCGCCGACCCGCAACGAGATGGGCCAGGAGGTGCCCGGCCCCGACACCGAGATCCCGGTGCCTGGGTGCGCGGTGTGGCCCCGCACCTCATCCGAGCGTGACCAGGGCCAGGCCCAGGTGGTGGTGGGGCTGACCGTGTTCGTGCCGCCTGGGGTGGAGGTGCGGGCTACCGACCGCATGCGGGTTCGCGGGGTCGTGTACCAGGTGGACGGGGAGCCGGGCACCTACCGGTCGCCGTTGACGGGGACCACGTCGGGGACCGAGGTCGCGTTGAGCATGGTCACCGGGTAGCGATCGCGTCCTCCACCGCCTGCCGCAGCAGTTCGAACTCCTCCTGTGTTGGGGGCCTCCTAGTCTGCCGGGGAGGACGTTCATGGCAGCTAAACGGC
>JAJYSQ010000143.1 GCA_021793495.1 Actinomycetes bacterium | reverse complement strand
ACCCCGGGCCCGGACGTGGCACGCTGCTGGTGCGGGGCGTCGAGGCGGGTGCGTCCTGGTCCGGGCGCGCCCGCCTCGACGACGCCGGGCTCAGCCGAGCAGCTTGAGCACCGAGGACGGCAGCTGGTTGGCCTGGGCGAGGACGGACACGCCGGCCTGTTGCAGGATCTGCTGCTGCGTGAAGGTCGCCATGGTCGAGGCGAAGTTCGTGTCCTGGATGGCCGCGTTGGACGCGGTCAGGTTGGTCACCGCGGTGTTCAGGTTGTTGATCGTGTGCTGGAACGCGTTCTGGTAGGCACCGAGGTTCGCCCGGACCGTGGAGACCGCGTTGATCGCGTTGGTGATCGCGGAGATGGCCGAGGCGGCCAGCGCGGCGTTCGACGCGGCCGAGTTGCCGGACGCAGTGAGCGCCACCGAGGTCCCGACCCCGAGCCCAGACGCGTCCAGCCCGGTGACGCTGGAGATGCCCGCCGCCGTCATCATCGTGCCGATGCCCGAGGCGGACATGTCCACGGTGCTCTGGTTGAAGGTGGCGGCGGTGGCGCCGATCTGGAACACCCCCGAGTAGCTGCCGTTGAGCAGCGACTGCCCGTTGAAGTTGGTGCTGCTCGCGATCTGGTTCAGCTGGGTCTGCAGCTGGGAGAACTCGGTCTGGGCGGCCTGCTGGGCCTGGGTGCTCATCGACCCGCCGTTGGCCGACTCGACGGCCAGGGTGTTCATGCGCTGCAGGATCGCCTGGGTCTCGTTGAGCGCGCCCTCGGCGGTCTGGGCGACCGAGATGCCGTTCTGCGCGTTCTGCACCGCCTGGGTGAGCCCGCCGATCTGCGCCTGCAGCCCCTGCGAGATGGCCAGCCCCGACGGGTCGTTGGCCGCGCTGTTGATCCGGTACCCGCTGGACAGCTGCTGGATGGAGACCTGCAGCTGGTTCTGGGTGACGGACAGGTTCTGGTAGGCGTTCATCGCCGCGACGTTGCTGGTCAGGTACAGACCCATGGTGTCCTCCTTGGATGTCGGGTCTCCGGCGGCCCGTCCGTGGACCGCTCCGCCGTGCCTATCGGCCGGCGGGCACCGCGGTTGAGCGGTTCCCGCCGGGAGCCTCACCGACCAGCCGCGGGGCGTAGAGCGCCAGCTCGCCGGCAAGCCCCGCCCGGTCGACGGCGCCGAGCCCGGACCACACCTCGGTGAACACCGTGACCGCCGCCGGGTCGTCGAACGTGCCCACCGCGACCGCGGCGGCCCGCAGCCGGGCCGCCGGCGGTCGCCGGTCGTCACCCGCCTGGGCCAGCAGCGGGCAGTGCGACCCCAGCCCCGCCGAGCGCAGCCGGGCCGACCACTCCAGCGCCCGGGCGACCGGCAGCGCCGGTGCGGTCCGGGACGCGGCGGCCAGCACCGCCCCCCGGCCGGGGTGGGCCGTCCACAGCGCCTCGAGCAACCGGTCGACCCGCCCGGGAGGCGCACCAAGCCCGTCCAGCACGACGGCCACCAGGTCGGTGTCCCGGACACGGGCGGCGAGCACCGACTCGTCCAGCCCGGCCCGGGCCAGCAGCTCGAGCGCGGCCACCAGCGGGATCGGCAGCCCGGCGCCGGCCGGGTGCCGGGCCAGCACCTCGGCGGCGTCGCGCCACCGGCCCTGCTGGGTCAGCGCGGCGATCTCCACGTCGGCCAGCCCGCCACGGCTGGTGTCGTACCCGGACTCCGCGACCGCATCCACCGGCAGCCGGGCCAGCGCGGCCAACGCCGCCTCGGCGTCACCCTCGGCCAGCGCGAGCCGCGCGGCGCACGCCGCCGCCACGGTGGTGGCCCGGGCACGCTCCTCGAGGCGCGCCTGCCACCGCCGCGCCAGCTCCAACCGACCGGCACCGATCGCGGTCTGGACCCCGAACAGGGCCAGCGGCATCAGCACCTCGACGTCGGGGTCGAGCGCGAACGCCTCGCCGAGCGTGGCCAGGCCGTCCTCGGTGCGACCGGCCACCACCTGGGTACGTCCCAGGTCCACCAGCGCACGCGCGCGGTCGGTCAGCGTGGTCCCGCCGGAATCGGCGACCAGCGACTCGGCCAGCCGCAGGTTGCGGCTGGCCTTGTCCCGCTCGACGAACCGGGTCTGCAGGTACCCGAGGTGCTCCAGGTGCGCCAGGCTGGTGGACCCTTCGAAGGTCGAGCCGCCGTGCACGACCGACACGGGCCGTTCGTGCAGCCGGTGGGCCAGCACCGAGGTCGCCCGGCGGAACAACCGGCAGGCGAACGTCGTGCTGCGGGCGCTGCCGCTGCCCTCCTGGCTGATGATCTGGACTCCGAGCCCCGCCTCGGTCGCGGCCTCCAGCCGGTCGCGCAGGGCCGTCGCGCCGGCCGTCGCCCCGCCGTCGAGCACCACCCGCTCGTCGGCGTCGACCCACAGCACCCACCGTCCGGTGCAGTGCGCCAACGCCCGGGTCCGGGCCTCGCCGAAATGGTCCTCCCAGTACCCCGGGACCACCCGGGCACCGTGCGCGGCCGCGACCTCGCACGTCCGGTCGGTGGACCCGGTGTCGTACACCACGACCTCGTCGACCAGCCCGGCCAGGGAGTCCAGGCAGCCACCGAGCAGCTCCTCCTCGTCCTTGACGATCAGGCAGGCCGACAGCAGCGGGGCCTGCAGGTCCTCGGGCTCGATCAGTGCGCACCGCTCGTGCCCGACGTGGGCGACCAGGGACTCCTCGGCGACCACGACCCGGCCGGCCCGGCGCAGCGGCTCGAACGAGACGAACGCGTCCGGGCCACCCAGCTCGGCCAGCCCCTGGCGGCGCACCGCCAGCACCACCGGGCTCAGTCCACGGGTGTCGGTGAACATCCCGCGGTGCTCGGCCCGCCAGGTACGGGCGTACCGCTTGAACGCCGGGACGTTGGCCACCGCCTGGGGCACGAGGTCCACGGCCGCCCCACCGAAGGTCCGGTGGCAGCGCGGCGCGGACGCGACGACCGTCGGGTCGGCGAACGCGGCGAGCACCGGGTCCAGCCAGTGTGCCGAGAGGACCGTGTCCCCGTCGAGGAACACCACGATCTCGTGGCGAGCCGCAGCGAACCCGGCGCGTCGGGCCGCGACCAGGGGGCCGTCGACCACGCCGAGGTCGCGGTCGATCAGCCCGGCGTACCGGGCCAGCACCGCGGTGAGCTCCCGGCGGTGACCCGGGACCACGGCGATCACCTCGTCCCCGGCACCGATGCTCTCGCGCAGCGTCTCGGCGCAGGCGCGTAGGTCGTCGGGGGATCCGCTGGCGAGCAGGACGATGCTGGCGCGAGGTCGGTCCACGACCCTCCGATCGGCCGGGGCGGCGCGCTCCTGAGCCGTACCGACCGCTACGCGGAGATCCGCACGGCCGTGCTGGTCCCGGCGCCCGATCCGGGGGCACCCATCGATCGGGGACGGACCGCCAGCCGGGAGCGCAGGTCCCCGTGCGCGACCACCGCCGCGCAGTACGCCTCACGCCGACGCACCGCGCACCCGAGCGCCGGTTGCTCGGCGCGACGCTCGGGCTCCAGCCCGACGAGCATCGCCTCGCGCAGCAGCGACAACGCCTCGGCACGCATCTGGGACACCCGGGACTCGGTGACCCCCAGGTCGGCAGCGATCGCCGCCATCGGCCGGTCGTCGAAGAAGTACTGCTCGACCACGGTCCGCAGCCGTTCGGGCAGCAGGTCGATCGCATCGTGCAGGTACCCGACGCGCTCGCGGGTCAGCAGCGACTCCTCGGGCCCGGGGCCCGGTTCGGCCACCAGCGCGTCCACCTCGCTGCTGGCGGAGAACCCCTGCAGGCTCAGCACCACGGCGCGAGCCAGGTCCACCTCGACGGCGTCGACCTCCTGGACCCGGACGCCCAGGGACTCGGCCAGCTCGGTGGCGCTCGGCGCGCGACCCAGCGCCGCGGTCAGCTGGTCCACGGCCATGTCGCGCTGACGAGCCCGGGCCCGGACCGAGCGGCTCGCCCAGTCCAGGGTGCGCAGCTCGTCGAGAAGCCCGCCGCGGATCCGCGCTGAGGCGAACCGGGTGAACGGCACCTCGCGGCTGGGGTCGTACCCGCGGGCGGACTGGGCCAGCGCCGCCAACCCCGCGGAGGTCAGGTCCTCCCGGTTGATGTGCGACGGCAGCCGGCCCATCAGCTCGGAGACCAGGTAGCCGACCAGCGGTAGCCCCTCGCGGACCAGCCGTTCCTCCTCGGCCGGATCCACCGGGCGTAGCGGATCCACCCGACCCCCCACCGGGGCGCGGTCGAGCGCGGCACGATCCTCGTCGGCAGCCAGCACGTCGGGCGACATGGACGAGGCATCGGTCCGGCGAACGGACCGTCTTGACCCGTGCGGCCGGTCAAGGGATCGAAACCATCCGAAGGGACTAGGAACCGCGTCCGGTGCACCCCTCGGTAGGACCACCCGCTCGGCACGACTCAGGTCAACCGGGTGCCCGCCGATGGGTAGACGTGAGCCCGACCCCCCTGACCTCACCCGACCGACGGTCGGGTGACCCCACCGGGACCTCCGAGGTGAGCCTACGGACGCCCCTGACCGAGGCGACGAGGATGCGACCGATGAGCCTGGCCGACGTGTCGAGCATCCTCTGGCGGGAGCGCGAGCTGCTCGACCTGCTGCTGTTCAAGCTGGAGGAGGAGCAGGTCCTGCTGGCCTCCGGCCGGACCCGGTGGCTGGCCCGAGCCACCCGCGAGGTCGAGGTCGTGCTCGACGAGGTACGCCGCACCGAGGTGGTGCGAGCCGCCGAGGTCGACGAAGCCGCCCGGAGCCTCGGCCTGGGCCCATCCCCCTCGCTGCGCACCCTGGCCGACGCCGCCGGCGAACCGTGGAGCACCCTGCTGCACGAGCACCGCGAGGCGTTCCTCACCACCACCGCCGAGATCAGCGCCCTGGCCGACGCGAACCGGACCATGCTCGCCACCGGGGCCCGGGCCGCTCGGGAAGCGCTGCTGTCCCTGGGCGACGCACCGACCACCTACACCCCGGACGGCTCGCGGGCGTCCTCGGGGACCTACCACCGGCTCGTCGACGAGGCGTTCTGAGATGGGCAGCACGTTCGTCGGGCTGAGCACGGCGCTGTCCGGGCTGACCGCGGCCAACGCCGGGCTGGACACCACGGCGCAGAACGTGGCGAACGCGAACACCCCCGGCTACTCGCGCCAGCAGGTGAGCCTGGCGTCGATGGGCGCCCCTACCGGGCCGGCGATGTACTCCTCGTGGCAGGGCCCGGGCGACGGGGTCACGGTCGCCGGGATCACCCGGGTGACCAGCGCGTTCGCCCAAGCCGCCGCCAACACCGCGCAGGGGCAGGCCGGGCTGCTCGCCGGGAACGCCGCGACGCTCGCCGGGGTGCAGAGCGCGTTCCCGGAGCCGAGCAGCACCGGTATCGGTGCCTCGCTGTCGGCTTTCTGGTCGGGGTGGGCCCAGGTGGCCAACAACCCCACGGACCTGGCCTCCCGGTCTGCCCTGCTGGCCCAGGCCACCGGCCTGACCGACCAGCTGCACCAGGCGTCGGCCTCGCTGGGGACGCAGTGGACCGGAACGCGCACCCAGCTGGTCTCGGCGGTGGGCCAGGTGAACACCACCGCGTCCCAGATCGCCGGGCTCAACCAGCAGATCCAGCGCGCCACCGCGTCCGGGATGCCAGCCAACGAGCTGGCTGACCAGCGCGACCAGCTGGCGTCCCAGCTGGCCACCCTGACCGGGGCGAGCACGCGGGCCGGCGCGAACGGGATGGTCGATGTCGTCCTCGGCGGCACCCCGCTGG
>JAJYSQ010000142.1 GCA_021793495.1 Actinomycetes bacterium | reverse complement strand
ATCATCCGATGACTGACGACAGAAGGGGATCACCCGTGTTCTTCGCCCAGTACTACCTCGACTGCCTGTCCCAGGCCTCGTACCTGATCGCCGACGAGACGACCAGGAGGGCGGTCGTGGTGGACCCGCGGCGAGACGTCCACGAGTACCTCGCCGACGCCGCTGCCCGCGGCTTCTCCATCGAGAACGTGATCAACACCCACTTCCACGCCGACTTCCTGGCAGGACATCTCGAGCTGGCCGCGGCGACCGGGGCGACGATCGCCTACGGTCAACGGGCCCAGACCGAGTACCCCAGTCGCGAGCTTGTGCACGGCGAGCGCATCGAGCTGGGCGATGTTGTCCTGGAGATCCTCGAGACCCCGGGGCACACCCCGGAGTCGGTCAGCGTCGTGGTGTACGAGCACGCCGACGACACCGTGCCGTACGGGGTGCTGACCGGGGACACGTTGTTCATCGGCGACGTCGGCCGTCCGGACCTGCTGGCCTCGATCGGGGTCAGCGCGCAGGAGCTGGGCCGGATGCTCTACGACTCGGTGCACCACACGCTGCTGGGGCTGCCCGACCAGACCCGGGTCTTCCCGGCGCACGGGGCCGGTTCCGCCTGCGGCAAGAACCTGTCCACCGAGCGGCAGTCGACCATCGGTGAGCAGCGGCGGACCAACTACGCGTGCCAGCCGATGGATGAGGCGACCTTCCTGGAGATCGTCACGGCCGGTCAGCCGGCCGCCCCCGAGTACTTCGGGTACGACGCCATGCTCAACCGCCGCAGCCACGAGATCCTCGACCTCGAGGTGCTGCCCCGGCCGCTGACGCTGGAGGAGACGGTCGCCGCTCACGAGGCCGGAGCGTGGGTGATCGACGCCCGGGAGGCCACCGAGTTCGCCACGGGACACCTGAGGGGGTCGGTGAACATCGGTGGGGACGGCCGGTTCGCCGAGACCGTCGGTTCGGTCGTGCCCCCCGACGCGCAGGTCGTGCTGGTCGCTGCTCAGGACCGTGAGGAAGAGCTGACCGTACGGATGGCGCGCATCGGCTTCGACACGGTGCTCGGCGGCCACCAGGCGTGGCGATCGCGTCGGCTGAGCGCGGTGGGCTGAGTCCCGCTCGGTCAGCATGGGCTGGGTCCCGTCACCAGGAGGATGTGTCGATGTCCACGAACGCGGTGGTCGCCTGTCCCTCGTGCGGACAGCGCAACCGGGTGCCTGCGGTGGCTTCCGGCACGCCGCGGTGCGCGTCCTGCCACCAGTCGCTGCCCTGGCTGGCCAGCGCCGGTGACGAGGATTTCGCCGAGGTGGCCCGGGACGCCCCGGTGCCGGTGCTGATCGACCTCTGGGCACCGTGGTGCGCTCCGTGCCGGCAGGTCAGCCCGGTGGTCGAGTCGATGGCGCGGACCTTCACCGGGCGGATGAAAGTGGTGAAGGTCAACGCCGATGAGGCCCCGCGCACCTCCTCGGCGTTCGCGGTCTCCGCGATCCCGACGTTGCTGCTGCTGCGCGACGGGGCCGAGGTGTCCCGCCGGGTGGGGGCGCTGCCCCCGGCGGCGATGCAGGCGTGGCTGTCCGCCGAGCTGTCGGCGCCGGGTTCGCCGGGCGCGGGCTAGAGGTCGTTGGCGGCGTAGGACAGGTTGAAGCTCTTGTTGGCCAGTGGGAAGTCGGCCACGATCGTGTCGCCCATCGCGACCGGGACCGCTGGCCAGTTGAACCAGGACGGATCGACGACCTTGACCCGGCGGACCACCTGGTCGTCGCCCAGCTCCACCCGGTGCACGATGGTGCCGCGCCAGCCCTCGACGATCCCGGTGCCCGGGGTGGTCGTGCCCGTGCGACGCCGGTGCCGGTCCTCGGGATCCGGGCTCGAGCCGAGCAGGTCCCGCTCGCGGGGGGCATCCTCCAGCAGCTGGACCAGCAGCCTGGCCGTGGCGGCCACTTCCTCGACCCGGACCGAGAACCGGGCGAGCACGTCGCCATCCTGTCGCAGCACCTCGTGCACCGGCAGGTCAACGAACGGGTGCTCGCGACGGGCGTCGGCGGGTACCCCGCTGGCCCGGGCCACGTACCCCAGGCAACCCAGGTCTCGGGCCTGGGCGGAGGTCAGCACGGCGGTCCCCGCGAAGCGGTCACGAACCACGGTGTTCCGTAGGGCCAGCCCGGCGAGCTCGCCGACCTCGGCAGCGATCTCGGTGATCTCGGCCGGGGTGGGCAGCCCGAGCAGCTGCACCCCTCCCGGGATGATGGCGCCGCGCAGCAGCCGGTGCCCGGTCATCTCCTCGTTGATCCGCAGCAGCCGTTCACGGATGCGCAGTGCGTGGGCGTTGATGATCCCGTACCCGACGTCGTTGGCCAGCGCCCCGATGTCCCCGACGTGGTTGTACAGCCGTTCCATCTCGAGCAGCGCAGCGCGCAGCTGCTGGGCCGGCTCGGGGACCTCCCAGCCGAGCGCATCCTCCACCGCCAGGGTTGCGGCCAGCCCGTGGCCGACCGAGGTGTCCCCGGCGATCTTCTCGGCCAGCCCGGTGATGCGGGTCGCGGTGCGGCCTTCGAACAGCCGCTCCATCCCCCGGTGGACGAACCAGAGACGCGCCTTGAGCTTCAGGACCGTCTCGCCGACGACCGACAACCGGAAGTGACCGGGTTCGATCAGGCCGGCGTGCACCGGGCCGACCGGGATCTCGTACACCCCCGTGCCGGTGACCTCGAGGAACGGGTAGGGCTCCACGGTACGGTCGAAGCCGCTGGGTTCGCCGGCGTCGTGGCGCATCGGGTACCACCCGGCGGGCCAGTGCGGGTGTCGGACCAGCCGGCGAGGGAGGGGGTGGCCCTCGGGGATGATCCCGAACAGGTCGTGCAGCTCGCGTTCGAACCGTCCGGCCGGGAAGGAGATCCCGGCGAGCGAGGGGATGCGCGGATCTGTTCCTGGCAGGAGCACCTCGAGCTCGGTCCGCCGCCCGGTGGCGGCGTCGAGGAACAGGTAGACGATGCGCAGCTGCCCACCGTCGTCGTGCCCGGCCACCAGGCTCAGCCGCATCCCGGCGGCGAGCAGCGCAGCGGCGTCGGCCGGCAGCTCGGCGGTGTCCAGGCGCCGGTGCTCGGCGACGTGGCGGATCACCTCGGGCCCGCCAGGATCGCCCCGGCATGGGTCAGCAGCGTCTGCAGCGGGGCGACGCTGATGCCCAGGGCGACGAGCAGGACCACCCCGACCACCAGGGGGATCGCGACGGTTGCCGGCAGGGCGATGCGGGGCTGGTCGGGTTGCGGGGAGCCGAGCAGCAGTCCGATGCCGTGGCGGACCAGCGCGGCCGCGGCGATGAGGACCAGGAGCAGCCCGATGCCCAACGGCAGCACCAGGCCGCGCTCGGCCAGACCGCGGACGATCCCCAGCTCGCTGGCGAACAGGGAGAACGGCGGCAGCCCGATCAGGGCGGCCAGACCGGCGGCGAGGACGGCGCCGAGCAGGGGCCGACGGGTCAGGATGGCCGAGACGTCGGCGATCGCGGTGCTGCCGTGCGCCTGCTGGACCTGCCCGGAGGACAAGAACAGCACGGACTTGCCGATCCCGTGGCCGAGGATGTGCAGCAGCAGCGCGGTCGTGGCCAACGGGGTCCCGGCGGCCGCGGCCAACGCCAGCAGCCCCATGTTCTCCATCGTCGAGTACGCGAGCATCCTCTTGTAGTCCCGCTGCACGACCAGCAGGCCGGCCGCCACCACCAGGGTGAGCAGGCCGACGACCAGCAGTCCGACGCGCAGGAACCCGGGTCCCACGGCCCCGTCGGCAATCACCCGGATCCGGGCCAGGATCGAGAAGGCGACCGCGAGCAGCACGCCGCTCATCAGGGCGGAGACTGGGGCCGGTGCCTGGCTGTGGGCATCGGCCAGCCAGGTGTGGAAGGGCACCAGACCAGCCTTCGTGCCGTACCCCAGCAGCAGCAGGCCCATCGCCATCCGGGTCACTCCGGGGTCCAGGGCGCCGGCGTGCGTGGTGAGCCACCCGAGGTCCAGCGCCTGGGTGGTGGTGGCGCCGGCGTGCAGCGCCGCCAGGTAGAGGAAGACCGTGCCCAGCAGCGCCAGCGCGATCCCCACCGAGCAGATGAGCACGTACTTCCAGGTGGCCTCCATCGCGGCCCGGGTGCGGCGGTGCCCGACGAGGAAAGCCGTGGCCACCGTGGTGGCCTCGATCGCGACCCAGGTGATGCCGAGGTTCCGGGACTCGACGGCGGTCACCATGGCGGCGATGAACACCTGGACCAGGACGCCGTACCAGCGGACGGACCCCGGGGTCGTGTGCCCGGCCGCCAGCTCGGCCTGTACGTACCCGATCCCGGCCAGGGTGGCCAGGGTGGCCACGACCCCGATCACCAGCAGCATGAAGACGGCCAGCGCGTCGGCATGCAGCCAGCCGACCCGGGCGCCGGCCGCCGGCGAGCCGGCCACGGCCGCCAGCCCGATCGCCGAGGCCAGGATCACCAGCGCGGCGACCACCCCGGTGGCGGCGACCACACGGCCCCACGGGAGCACCGCGGCCAGTGCGCCGGCGGCCAGCGGGGCGAGCAGCGGGGCGAGCAGCAGGGTGGTGCCCATCAGTCGCGCAGCTCCGCCAGATCGTCGAGATCGGTCCCCCCGGTCGCGGCGCGCATGCGCCCGACCAGGACCTGAAGCACCACGACGGCCAGCAGCACGTCCAGGGAGGCGCCCAGCTCGACCACCAACGGGATCCCCTGGGTGGTCAGGAAGGCCAGCGCCACGATGCCGTTGTCCAGCATCAGGAAGCCGATCACCTGGGACATCGCTCGCCGGCGGGTGGCCATGGTGAAGACGGCGATCAGGACCACCGCGAGGGCGGCCGGTGCGGCATGGACTGCGGGCGTGGGGTCCAGGGCGACCAGCGGCTGGGCGACCCCGTACGCCACCGTGGTCAGCAGCGCGACCACGAGCAGGGAGGCGGACACGTTGACCAGGGGACGGGTCTCACGGGCCTCCGGCCGGTCGCGGACGAGGTGGGCCAGGATGGCGGGGATCGCCACCGCGCGCAGGGCCAGCATGAGGCCGGCGATGCCGAACAAGGAGGGCTCGTGGCCGTGGAGCCCCTCGAGCACCGGCAGAGCAGCCACGGCCAGACCCTGGACCGCCAGGACCGTCACCATCGCCCGCACGTCGCGGCGCCAGACGACCAGCACCGACGCCAGCAGCAGGCTGGCGGCGGCCAGGTCGACCAGTCCGGCGTAGGTCGTGGGGCTCATCCGAGGCGTCCAGCGCCGGGGGCCAGCAGCGAGGAGGCGGTGACCGCCAGCAGGGCCAGGACCAGCGACCCGGCGAGCAGCTCGGGGACTCGGAAGAGGCGGAACTTCGCGAGGAACACCTCTGCGGCGGCGAGGACGACAGCGAACACGGTGACCTTCACCGCCAGCCAGACCATCCCGGCGACCAGCCCGGCCGGTCCGGTGGACGCGCCGGCGATCCCCCAGGGCAGGAACAGGTTGACCACGATGCCGATCAGCACGGCCAGGCGCACCTGCGCGGCCCACTCCACCACGGCCAGCCGTCGCCCGGCGTACTCCAGGGTCATCGCCTCGTGGATCATGGTGACCTCGAGGTGGGTGGACGGGTTGTCGACCGGCAGCCGGCCGGTCTCGGCGACCACGACGACCACCAGGGCGACGAACGCCAGCGCGGTAGCCGGGGAGACCATCTGCCCCGGGCGGGTCAGCGCGGCAGAGACGATCGCGCTGAGGTTCGACGAGCCGGCGCGCACGGACAAGGCGAGCACCGCGACCA
>JAJYSQ010000141.1 GCA_021793495.1 Actinomycetes bacterium | reverse complement strand
GTCGGCGGCCGCGACCAGCTCGACCCCCTCCAGGGAGCGCAGCAGCCGGGCGTGGTGGCGCCCCATCGAGCCCAGCCCGATCAGCCCCGCGCGGATCGGTGCGCTCACGCCGCACCGCCGACCGCGTGCACGGCCTGGGTGGTCGCCGTGGCGATCGTGGCCAGGTCGGCCTCGGACAGCGACGGGTGCACCGGCAGGGAGAGCACCTCGCGGGCCGCCTGCTCGGTCACCGGGAGCTGGACCTGACCATGGGCGTCGACGAAGGACGGCAGCCGGTGGTTCGGGATCGGGTAGTAGACGCCACTGCCCACGCCGGCGTCGGCCAGCCGGGCGGCGACCGCGTCCCGATGCTCCCCGGACCCGGGGATGCGGATCGTGTACTGGTGGTAGACGTGGACCGCGCCCGGGGCGACCGGCGGGACCACCACGCCGGTCAGGTGGGCATCGAGGTACCCGGCGTTCTCCTGGCGGGCCTTGGTCCACCCGGGGAGCTTGCGCAGCTGGACCCGGCCGATCGCGGCGTTCATGTCGGTCATCCGGGCGTTGAACCCGACCAGCTCGTTGGCGTACCGGCGTTCCATGCCCTGGTTGCGCAGCAGCCGAGCCCGGCGAGCCACCTCGGCGTCGGGGGTGACGATCATGCCGCCCTCACCGGTCGTCATGTTCTTCGTCGGGTAGAAGCTGAAGGCCGCGACCGTGCCGAACGCCCCGACCGGCGTGCCACCGAGACTCGCGGCGTGCGCCTGCGCGGCATCCTCGATGATCGCCAGCTGGTGCCGTTCGGCCAACGCCCGCAGGGCGTCCATGGCCGCCGGGTGCCCGTACAGGTGCACCGGCATGATGGCCGCGGTCCGCGGGGTGATCGCGGCGGCCACCGCCTGTGGATCCAGGCAGAAGTGGTCGATCTCGATGTCGGCGAACACGGGGGTGGCCCCGGCGAGAGCGACCGAGTTGGCCGTCGCAGCGAACGTGAACGAGGGCACGACCACCTCGTCACCCGGGCCGATCCCGGCCGCCAGCAGCCCCAGGTGCAGGGCGGAGGTGCCGGAGTTCACCGCGACGCAGTGCCGGCCGGCGACCAGGGCAGAGAACTCCTCCTCGAACGCGGCGACCTCCGGACCCTGGGCGATCATGCCCGAGGCGAGCACGCGGTCGACCGCGGCGCGCTCCTCCTCACCGATCAGCGGGTGGGCTGCTGGAATCATCGTGCGACCTCCGTCAGGGTTCCGTTCTGCTCGACGTACTCGGCGCCGGTGCTCGGGCACCGCCACCGCCCCGCGCTCTGGGCGACCAGCGGCACCCCGGCCCGGCCCACCCACCGGATGCGGCGGGCCGGTACCCCGGCGACCAGGGCGAAGTCCGGCACGTCGCGGGTGACCACGGCTCCGGCGGCGACCGTGGCCCACCGCCCGATCCGCACGGGTGCCACGCACACCGCCCGCGCGCCGATCGCGGCCCCCTCGCCGACGACCACGCCGACCGCATGCCAGTCGTCGGCCGTCTTCACCCGGCCCGACGGGTCGACCGCCCGCGGGTACTGGTCGTTGGTCAGCACCGCGGCCGGGCCGACGAACACCCCGGCCCCGAGCACCGCCGGCTCGTACACCAACGCATAGTTCTGCAGCTTGCACCCGTCACCCATGGTGACCCCGGTGCCCACGTACGCGCCCCGGCCGATGATGCAGTCCCGGCCGAGCACGGCGTCCTCGCGGACCTGGGCCAGGTGCCAGACGGACGAGCCGGCACCGATGTGCGCGCGAGGGTCGACGTCAGCCGATGGCTGGATGCGGACCCCCGGGCGCGGCGCGGTGGGGACGACCTGGCTCACCCGGCCTCCTTCGGCTGAGGACCGGCCAACGCGCTCACCGCGTCGGTCAGGTCGTCGTACGGCGAGGGCCCGGTGCGCCAGGCGTTGGCCCAGCGGCGAGCGGCCTCACGATGGCCCCGCACCCGGTCGGGGTGCGCCAACCACCGTCGCAGGGTATCGGACGCCTCGGCGGCGTCGGCCACGGTGCGCCCGGCACCGGAGCGCTCCACGAGTCGCGCCATCCTCGGCAACGGCGTGGTCAGCACCGCGAGCCCCGCCCCGAGGTACTCGTAGAGCTTGCCCGGCACGGCGGCGCGGAACGCCGGGGTGTCCTCCAGCAGCGCCAGCCCGACCCAGGCGCCGCGGGCCACCGCCCAGGCCTGGTCCAGCGGCAGCCGTCCGTGCCAGCGGACCCGGCCAGCGGCCGGGGAGCTCCCCTGCCAGGCCGCCACCCAGGCGTGGTCGGCGGCGGCGACCGGGCCGACCAGGTCGAGCGTCCACCCCGGGGCTCCCTCGATGGCCGTGAGCATGGTGCGCAGGCCGCGGCTGGTGCGCACGTCGCCGACGTACACCGCCCGGGGGCTCGGCTCCGGCTCACCGGCCTCGGGCAGGTACGAGGCGTCGGGCAGGTTGCGCACGACCAGCCGGTGGCGGGCCCGGTGCGGGGGGACGTGCTCGTCGGCCACCACGGTGAGGTCGGCCCGGCTGGCCAGGAAGGTCGAGGTCCGGGCAACGGCTCGGGCCACGACGCCGGCCGTGCCGGTCGCCCAGGACCGGTCGGCCAGCAGCGCGAGGTAGTCCTCGGAGACGTCCACCACCAGCCGGCGCCGGCGCACCAGGCGGACCAGGGTGGCCGATGGGCTCAGGTCCGGGTCGAGGATCACCAGCACCCGGCCTCGGGCCCGCCAGGGCGCGAGCATCGCGGCGGCGACCCGGTGGGCCGGGTCGACGGCACCGGCGCGGGCCAGCACCTCGACCGGCAGCCCGGTCCGCGACAGCGCCAGGCAGACCCGGGCCAGCCGGGCGTCCTGCCGGGTGCGCACGCTGGACACGACGCTGACCGCCGGTGGTTGCCCGGCCCGACCGGTCAGAGGTCCTCGCGGACCACGGCGGACTCCCCGACCTTGAGGAACCGCAGGTAGGACTCGGTGACTTCCTCCGGGTCGCCGCGCTGGATGAGCTCCCCCCGGTGCATCCAGGCCGCGTCGTTGCACAGCTCGACGATGGTGCCCATGGCATGGGAGACGATCACGATGGTGCGCGCCTGGGAGACCAGCTCGCGCATCTTGTCCATCGACTTCTCCTTGAACGCCGCGTCCCCGGTGCTCAGGGCCTCGTCGATCAGCAGGATGTCCGGGTCCATGTGGACGGCGACCGCGAACCCGAGCCGGCCGTACATGCCGGAGGAGTAGGTGCGCATCGGCATCTCGATGAACCCCTCGGGCAGGTCGGCGAAGGCCGCGATCTCCTCGAACTTGTTCTCGACCTCCTCACGGGTGAGCCCCGCGGCCAGCCCCCCCAGGACCACGTTGGCCCGGCCCGAGAGGTTCCCGTTGAACCCGATGCCGAGGGCCAGCAGCGTGGAGACCCGGCCGTTGACCACGATCCGTCCCTGGCTGGGGGCGAGGATGCCAGCCATCGCCCGCATCAACGTGGACTTGCCCGCACCGTTGGCCCCCACGATGCCCATCACCGTGCCACCGCCGATGTCCATGGTGACCCCCCGCACCGCCTCGATCACCCGGGTCTTCTTCTTGGCGTCCCGGCGCTTGCGGTTCCACAGGCCGAGGACCGAGCCCTTGATGGTCCGGTTGGCGTCGACCATCGGCTTGTACCGGATCCAGACGTCCTCCAGGCCGACCGCAAGGTCGTCGGCGTCGATCACCCGTGAACCGCGCCGCAGCCCCTCGAGCTTGGCCTGCTCGAGAGAGATGGCGTCAGAGTCGGACAGCAAAGTCACGCTCCCGGGACATGAACAGCAGCCCGCCGACGACCAGCAGACCGACCGACCAGGCCAGCGAACTGAGCATCATGGTCACGTTCGGCTGCACGCCGTTGATCCAGATGTCGGTCATCGCGCCGATCGTGGTGCCTACCGGGTTGATGTAGAGCAGGATCCGGTGCCAGCCGTGCAGCCGGTCCACCGTCCACAGCACCGGGCTGAGGTACAGCCAGATCCGGATGATGTAGGACAAGAACTTGTTGGTGTCGCGGTAGTACACCATCATCGTCGCGAAGATCATGGCGAGCCCCAGCCCGATCCCGGTCAGCAGCAGGATGATCACCGGGGTCCACAGCACCGGCCAGCCCAGCGGAGGAAGCCCGCTCTTCGGGTCCAGGGCGCGACCGGCGAAGAAGATCACCACGTACACCGGCAGCGTGGGCAGGTACATCAGCAACGAGGTGATCACCGAGGAGATCGGCAGCAGCATCCGGGGGAACGCCTGGTTGAGCACCAGCCGACCCCCCGCGGTGACCGAGGTCGCCCCGATGCCCATGCTGTTCTGCACGTAGTACCAGGTGAACAAGCCGATCAGGATGTGGGCGAGGTAGGCGAACCCGTACGCCGACCCCTGGGACCGGGTCGAGCTGGAGATCACCGAGACCAGCAGGTAGTAGACCACCGCGAGCAGCAACGGGTTGAGCACCAGCCAGATCGCCCCGAGCGGGCTCTCGAAATGGTCGGCCTTCAGACCGGTGTGCGAGAGCTCGTAGGCGAAACGACGCCGGCGCCAGAGCTCTCGGAAGTACGGGCGCATCGGCGGCAGGCCGATCCGGTGAGCCTCGTAGACATGGTGGTTCTCCAGGAAGTCCGCGCTCCGCCGGGTCCGCCGCGTGGAGCCGGCGTCCGTGCTGATTGACGTCACTGCGACCGTCCTGGGGCTAGACCGACGAACTCGGCGAGGATACCGGCCGCCATTGTCCCATCGTGGAACCGCGAAGCGAACCGCGTCCCTTCCTCGGCCACCGACCGGGCCCGGTCCCGGTCGGCCAGCACCGCCAGCAGCTGCTCGGCGAGGGTGTCCGGGGCGACCTCCACGATCGGCAGCTCGGCGTCGTACGCGGCCAGCCGGGTGCGGATCGCGTCGCCGACGTAGCTGAGCACCAGCCGGCCGGCGCTCATCGCCTGCGCGGCCTGCACCCCGTACAGCCCGAGGGTGAGCTGGTCGACCAGGATGTCCGCCTCGCGCACCAGGTCGGGCATCGCCGAGGACGGCACCTGGGCCCCGCGGCGGTACTCGATGACCCCCCGCCGGTCCAGCTCGGTGAGCACCGGGTCGATCAGCGCGCTGCCCTTGAGCAGCGGGTTGGACGGGATGTGCACCACCACCGGGCGGTCCCGCTCGAGCACCCGGGGCCCGGGCGCCCACACCTGCGGGTCGACCACGACCGGTAGCCACCGGGCGCCTGGCACGTAGTCGAGCAGGTCCAGGGAGCTGACGTAGACCGGTCCGCCCGCCTCGGCGGTGAACCGGACCACCAGCTCGGCGTTGCGGTCGCAGCTGTCCTGGATACGCCGGACGTAGCCGGGGTCCAGGCCTGCCCCCGGGCGGAACGGCGACGTGGGCTCCAGCTCGGCGTGCCGGACCGGGCTGCGCACCTCCGAGCCGTGGAAGGCCAGCGCCAGGGCGATCCCGGCCTCCCGCAGCACCGGCAGGTCCCCGCCGGTGTACCCGCCGTGCAGCGTGCCGAACGCACCGAGGCCCGACTCGAGCACCAGGTGGCTGAACCGGCCGCGGACGTACGCCATCCGCGCCAGCTGCCAGTCCGCGGAGCGCCACCGTTCCCCCGGGATGACCAGGTCGGCGGGAAAGTCGAACACGCTGCCATGGTCCAGGCTGTACACCTCGGTGCTCACCTGCGGCCAGGCGCGTTCCAGCGCCTTCGCCCAGGCGTACCCCTGCCCGGCGCTGTTCGTCGGCCCCACCCCGAGGACCGGGTGGTCCGGGTCGCGGGCCACGCGTACGGGTGCGGGAGATC
>JAJYSQ010000140.1 GCA_021793495.1 Actinomycetes bacterium | reverse complement strand
CGTGCAGCCCGTTGGCGCGCAGCGCCGTGAAGTACTGCTCACCCTGGCTCACCCCACCCACCTGCTCCATCACCGAGGCGACCACCGGGTAGGTCGGTCCGGAGATCGCCGGGTTGTTCATCCCCACGGCGCCCTTCCACTGCGGCTCGAGCAGCTGGGACCAGGACGTCGGCGGGTGGGTGACGACCGCAGAGTTGTACACGACGGACCCCGCGATGGTGACACCGGTCGGGATGTAGCTGCGATCCGCCGGCACCAGCTGACTGCCCAGGCTGGTCAGGGTGCCGGTGCTCGGCAGGAATCCGCGCAGCAGCATGCCCTGCTGGTCCAGTGCCGCATACGACTCCGAGCCGTCCGACCAGAACACCCCCCACTGCGGGTTGGCCGCCTCCGCGGAGATCTTCGCCAGCAGCGTGCCGGTCGAGTGGTCGACCAGCTCGGTGGGGATCCCGGTCGCCTGCTGGAAGCCCTTGACCACCGCCGCGTCGTACCCCTCGGCGGCGTACACGATCAGTGGGACCGGCCTGGCCGACGAAGCTCCGGTGGACCCGGCCGGGGTCGAGGGGGAGCCGGTGGCTGCCGACGTGGACGAGCAGGCCGCGGCCAGCAGCGCCAGTCCGGCCAGGGTGGCACCCACCCCGAGACGACGGACGCTCCGGTGGGTCGTGCGTCGGGCGCGGTCTCCGCTCGGTCGGGGAACGTCGGGGGGCAGCTCGGTCACGTCGGCTCCTCAGGTGCGATCACGGCAGCGACACCCCACGGGCGTCGGCGGACCGCCCCACCGTGGCGGGCCGATCGGTCGGTGGATCGACGTGACGGTGAACGTCGCGGGGCGCGTCGGTGAGGGGTGGCCGACAACGAGGCCAAGGATCGGCCAAGTGGACACAACCGGCGGGACGTTCCGGCCCGGGTAGCGTGGGTCAGATGAGTGTCCAGCACGACACCGGAGGCGATGCCCGCCGGCAGGAGCCACCACCCCAACCCGTGAGCTCGCTGGGTGACTGGATCCGCTGCCTGCCGGACGCGGAGGTGGCCGACCTCCTCGCGGCGCGTCCCGACCTGCTCACCCCGCTGCCGAGCGACCTGGGTCAGCTCGCCGTCCGGGCCGCCACGCGCACCTCGGTCAACCGGGTGCTGGACCGGTTGGACCGTTGGACCCTGCAGGTGCTGGAGACGCTGGTCGCCCTGCCCTCCCCGCCGACGTGCTCGGCACTACCCGTGGCGACCGGGGCCGATCCGGGGGCCACCGCCCGAGCCGTGGCCGCGCTGCGGCGGGTCGCGCTGGTCTGGGGACCCGACGACGACCTCGTGCTGGTGCCGGCGGCCGCCGAGCTGTTGGGCCGCTACCCGGGCGGGCTGGGCCCGACGGTTGCCGACGCGCTGGCCGCGTACGCCTCTGAGCGTCGGGTGGGGCTCGCCGCGGATCTCGGCGTCCTGGACCCGACGGCCGTGCTGTCCGACCCTGCGTGGGTCCGGTCCGCCTTGGCCAGCGCCCCGGATCCGGCGCGAGAGGTCGTCGCGCTGCTGGCGCAGGGATCTCCGGTCGGTCAGGTGGCGGGGGCCGAGCGGATGGTGCGGATCGACCAGGCCCGCAGCCCCGTCGAGTGGCTGTTGGCTCGCGGGCTGCTGGTCGCCACGGGGCCGGACACGGTCGTGCTCCCCCGCGAGGTAGGGCTGGTCGCAAGGGACGGGCAGGTGCTGGTCCGGCCGGACACCGACCCGCCCGAGCTGACCGGACCGGTACGCGACCAGGCGGACGCCGACCAGATGGCGGCCGGGTCGGCATCTGAGCTGGTGCGACAGGTCGCCCGCCTGCTGGACGTCTGGGCGGAGCAGCCACCCGAGCTGCTGCGCGGCGGACGCCTCGGGGTGCGCGAGACCCGGGCAACGGCCCGTCGGTTGGCCGTCGACGAACCCACCGTGGCTCTGCTGGCCGAGCTGGCCCGCACCGCCGGGCTGCTGGCCATCTCTCCCGGCGCCCAGCCCGCCGTGCTGCCGACGGCCCGGTACGACTCCTGGCTGGACGCACCCGTGGCGAGCCGGTGGCTGGTGCTCGTCCAGGCGTGGCGCGGCATGTCCCGGGTCCCGGCCCTGGTCGGCACCCGCCAGCGAGACGACTCCCCGATCACGATCTTCGACCCGCAGGCCGAGCTGGCCGATGCCCCTGAGCTGCGAGCCGCGGTGCTCCAAGCCCTGGCGGCCGGCGCGCCGGGGATCACCCCCACCGGCGAGGCGGTACTGGCCCGGGTGGCCTGGCTCGCTCCGCGGCGCTGGCGCGGCGCGCGTCCCGCGGTCGCCGAGGCGACGCTCACCGAGGCCGCCGCCCTGGGCCTCACCGGGCTGGGCATGCTCAGCACCCCGGGTCGGAGCCTGCTGGACGACAGAGAGCAGGCCGCCGAGGCCATGCTGGCCGGACTGCTACCCGCCGAGGTCGATCACCTGCTGCTGCAGGCCGACCTGACCGCGGTCGCTCCGGGACCCCTGGCCCGGGGCCCGGCCCGCCGGGTCGGGATGCTGGCCGACGTGGAGTCCGAGGGCGCCGCGACCGTGTACCGCTTCACCCCGACGTCGTTGCGCCGGGCCTTCGACGCGGGCTGGAGCGCCCGCGAGGTGCACGTCGCCCTTGCCGCACTGTCCCGTACGCCCGTCCCCCAGCCGTTGTCCTACCTGGTCGACGACGTGGCTCGCCGGCACGGGCAGCTGCGGGTGGGTACCGCCGAGGCCTACCTGCGGTGCGAGGACCCGCAGCTCCTGGACGAGCTCGTGGCCGACCGCCGGGTCGAGCCACTGGGGCTGCGTCGCCTGGCACCCACGGTGGTGGCGTGCGACGCAGCGGTGGACGTCGTGCTGTCCACCCTGCGCGGACTGGGCCACGCCCCGGTCGCCGAGGGCCACGGCGGCGAGGTGCTGGTGGCCCGACATCCCGCCCCCCGTGCTGCCCGCCAGCCCACCGGACCCGGGACGGCCCCGACGGCCCCACGGGTGCTGACCGCGGCCGTGCGCGCCCTGCGGGCCGGGGACCGAGCCGTCCGCGGTCGACCGCACTCCGCGCTGGGCGGCGATCCGCGCGTACCGCGCCCCGACGGGGCCCCGCGATCCTCGACCCACCGGACCCTGCGGCTGCTGGACCGTGCGGTCAGCGCCGGGCGACCGCTGTGGATCGGCGTGGTGGACCCCCACGGGACCACCACCGAGCGGATCGTCGACCCGATCCGGGTGGATGCCGGGGTGCTGACCGCCTACGACCACCGCACCGACACGGTCGCGACGTTCCCGGTGCACCGGATCACCGGAGTCGCCACCGTGGACGACGACGCCGGCTGAGTCGGGCAGCCTCCGCACCGCCAGGCCACGGAACACTCGGCGCGGGGGCAGACTGGGCGGATGACCGACGGACCCCTGATCGTCCAGTCCGACAAGACGTTGCTGCTGGAGGTCGACCACCCGCTGGCCGATCCGGCTCGGCGGGCGATCGCACCGTTCGCCGAGCTGGAACGGGCCCCCGAGCACGTGCACACGTACCGGGTGACCCCACTGGGCCTGTGGAACGCCCGCGCTGCCGGGCACGACGCGGAAGCCGTGGTCGACGCGCTGCTGACGTACTCCCGGTACGCGGTGCCGCACGCGTTGCTGGTCGACATCGCGGAGACCATGGACCGGTACGGCCGGCTCACCTTGGCCAAGGATCCCGCGGCCGGGCTGGTGCTCACCAGCACCGACCGCCCAGTCCTGGAGGAGGTGCTCCGCTCGGCACGGATCCGGGGCATGGTCGGGGAGCGGATCGGGCCAGACGCGGTGGTCGTGCACCCCTCGGAGCGCGGGCGGCTGAAGCAAGCGCTGCTCAAGCTCGGCTGGCCGGCCGAGGACCTGGCAGGGTACGTCGATGGTGAGCGGCATGCGATCGCGCTACGCGAGCACGGATGGGTGCTGCGGGAGTACCAGCGCCAGGCTGCCGAAGGGTTCTGGCACGGCGGGTCGGGCGTGGTGGTCCTACCCTGCGGCTCCGGCAAGACGGTCGTGGGCGCAGCCGCCATGGCGTTGGCCGGCTCCACGACGCTGATCCTGGTAACCACCACCCTGGCGGCCCGGCAGTGGCGTGACGAGCTGCTGCGGCGCACCACGCTGACCGAGGAGGAGATCGGGGAGTTCTCCGGCGCCCGGAAGGAGGTGCGCCCGGTGACGATCGCCACCTACCAAGTCATGACAACCCGACGCAAGGGGGTCTACCCGCACCTGGAGCTGTTCGACGCCCGGGACTGGGGTCTGATCATCTACGACGAGGTGCACCTGCTGCCCGCCCCGATCTTCCGCTTCGCCGCCGACATCCAGGCCCGCCGACGCCTCGGCCTGACCGCCACGCTGGTGCGGGAGGACGGGCGCGAGGCGGACGTGTTCTCCCTGATCGGGCCGAAACGGTACGACGCGCCCTGGAAGGACATGGAGACCCAGGGGTGGATCGCCCCCGCGGAGTGCGTGGAGGTACGCATCACCCTGACCGACGCCGAACGGCTGGCGTACGCGATGGCCGAGCCCGAGGAGCGGTACCGGTTCGCCGCGACCACCGCCACCAAGACCCAGGTGGTCGTCGACCTGGTCGCCCAGCACTGCGGTGAGCAGATCCTGGTGATCGGCCAGTACCTCGACCAGCTCGAGGAGCTGGCCCAGCGGCTGGGCGTCCCGCTGATCACCGGTGGCACCACGGTCGCCGAGCGCCAGCGGCTGTTCGACCAGTTCCGTGCCGGCGAGCTGAGCACCTTGGTGGTGAGCAAGGTCGCGAACTTCTCGATCGACCTGCCCGAAGCCGCCGTGGCCATCCAGGTCTCCGGGACGTTCGGCTCGCGCCAGGAGGAGGCCCAACGGCTCGGCCGGCTGCTGCGGCCCAAGCGAGACGGGCGTACCGCTCGGTTCTACGCCCTCGTCGCTCGAGACACCCTCGACCAGGACTTCGCCGCCCACCGGCAGCGCTTCCTGGCCGAGCAGGGGTACGCCTACCAGATCGTCGACGCCGAGGACCTGCCGGGGCCGGAACGCTCTACCGACCTGACCGCTTGATCGACACCGGCGACCCTGCACCCCGGCGCTGACCGAGGCCCGGCGCTGACCGAGGACCAGCGCGCCGTGCTGGCGCTGACGGACGCGATGAGCACCACAGTCACGGTGGACCAGTCGGTGTTCGACGCGGTGCGGGCCGTCCTCGACGAACAGGGCGTGGTCGAGCTGGTGACCGTGGTCGGTGCCTACCACCTGGTGTCCGGTTCCTCGTCGCGCTTGCGGTGACGCCGTCCGACT
This sequence comes from Actinomycetes bacterium, assembly GCA_021793495.1. GTDB lineage: Bacteria > Actinomycetota > Actinomycetes > JAJYSQ01 > JAJYSQ01 > JAJYSQ01. The sequence goes on along the minus strand of JAJYSQ010000140.1, from coordinate 518 downwards.
CGACGCCATGAGCGAACCAGGCGGCTGCCCACCACCGGCGCCAGCGGTCTAGCCCGACGGTAGCCCTCCGGTCCGGCTGTGGACAGACGACCTCGGGCACCTTCAGGCGCCGGTACGTTCGGTCGACTCACTCCCACCGGCGGCCAGGTTGGGCCGCCTCGTCCCTCAGGAGGTCCACCGTGGGCCGGTTCCTCGTCACCCCGGAGCAGCTACACGTCCTGTCCGGTCGCGTCGCGGCCGGGTCCGCCACCATCGACAGCGAGCTGCACGCGCTGCGCACCGCGCTGGCCCCGCTGCACGCCGACTGGACAGGGCTCGCCCAGGAGCGGTTCGAGGCGTACTACGACGAGTGGCACCGGTCGGCCCAGCTCCTGCAGGAGGCGCTGGCGGGGATCAGCCAGCTCCTCAGCCAGGCCGGCCAGGCGTACGCCGAGGCTGAGCAGTCGGTCGCCTCCTCCTTCACCCGGTAGCCGCGGCCCACACCACCACGCCCGGGCGCTGTTCCTCCGCCCGAGCAT
>JAJYSQ010000139.1 GCA_021793495.1 Actinomycetes bacterium | reverse complement strand
CGACATGAACCTGTTCCCCGACCCGTCCTCGGCCTTCGCCGACCCCTTCCGGGCCGCGAAGACGCTGGTCCTGAACTTCTTCATCCACGATCCGCTGACCGGGGAGGCGTACAGCCGAGACCCGCGAAACGTGGCCCGCAAGGCCGAGGAGTACCTCGCCGGCACCGATGTGGCGGACACCGCGTTCTTCGGTCCCGAGGCAGAGTTCTACGTGTTCGACGACGTGCGCTACCAGACCGCGGCCAACGGCACCTCCTACCAGATCGACTCGGAGGCTGGCGCGTGGAACACCGCGCGGGTCGAGGACGGCGGTAACCGTGGGTACAAGGTGCGGTACAAGGGCGGGTACTTCCCCGTGCCCCCGGTCGACCACTTCGCGGACCTGCGCGCGGAGATGAGCACCGAGCTCGAGGCCGCTGGGATCACCGTCGAGCGTCAGCACCACGAGGTCGGGACGGCCGGGCAGGCCGAGATCAACTTCCGCTTCAACACCCTGCTCAAGGTCGCTGACCAGGTCATGCTGTTCAAGTACATCGTCAAGAACGTGGCGTGGCGGGCCGGGAAGACCGCGACGTTCATGCCGAAGCCGATCTTCGGCGACAACGGCTCCGGCATGCACACCCACCAGAGCCTCTGGAAGGACGGCGCGCCGCTGTTCTACGACGAGATGGGGTACGCGGGGCTGTCCGACACCGCCCGCTACTACATCGGCGGGCTGCTGCGGCACGCTCCGTCACTGCTGGCGTTCACCAACCCCACGGTGAACTCCTACCATCGGCTGGTCCCCGGCTTCGAGGCTCCGGTGAACCTCGTCTACTCCCAGCGCAACCGCTCCGCATGCATCCGGATCCCGATCACCGGGGCCAACCCGAGAGCCAAGCGCCTGGAGTTCCGGGTGCCGGACCCGTCCAGCAACCCGTACCTGGCGTTCTCCGCGATGCTGCTGGCCGGGCTGGACGGGATCAAGAACAAGATCGAGCCACCCACTCCGGTGGACAAGGACCTGTACGAGCTGCCACCGGAGGAGCACGACTCGGTGGCCCAGGTACCCGGCTCCCTGCCCGAGGTGCTGGACGCCCTGGAGTCTGACCACGACTACCTGCTCGAAGGCGGGGTGTTCACCCCGGACCTGATCGAGACGTGGGTGGAGTACAAGCGGACCAACGAGGTGGACCCGTTCCGGCTACGGCCTCACCCGTACGAGTTCGAGCTGTACTTCGACCTCTGATCGGGAGGGTGGGCGGGCGATCGGGTGCGTCCGCCCGGCCCACGACGTAGCGTGAGAACCATGTTCCGACCCCGGACCCGTCCCGACCAGACCCCGCCGGCCGGCGGGGAGGCGCGCCAGGAGGTCTCCCGGTCCGAGCAGGAGTGGCGCGACCTGCTCGACCCGTCGGCCTACCGTGTGCTGCGCGAGGCCGGCACCGAGCGTCCGTGGAGCGGGACCTACGTCGGGACGGACGACACCGGGGTGTACCGCTGCCGGGGGTGCGGGGCCGAGCTGTTCCGCAGCCAGACCAAGTTCGACTCGCACTGCGGTTGGCCGTCCTTCTACGACCCAGCGCGCAGCGACGCGGTCGAGCTGCGCGAGGACCGTACCCTCGGGGTCCTGCGCACCGAGGTCCGCTGCCGGCGGTGCGGCGGACACCTCGGCCACGTCTTCGACGACGCCCCCGACCAGCCGACCGGTCAGCGCTACTGCATCAACTCGGTGAGCCTGACGTTGGAGCCGGGATCGGCCGCGGTCGATCCGCAGTAGCCGGACGTACGAAGGCGACCGGCTCAGCCTTCGTACGTCCGCCGGATCGCCCGACGGACCGCCGCCCGCGGCCAGAAGAGTCGGTACAGACCCACGGTCACCAGCCCGAACGCCCCGACCAGCATCACGGCCAGCGAGGGGCTCGTCTGGTCGGCGAGCGCCCCGACCACCAGGAACGACACTCCGGAGGACACGCTGAAGCCGGCGGCGGCGATCCCGCCCACCCGTCCGCGCATCTGCGCCGGGGTGACCAGCATCGACGTCGCGATCAGCGGGATCATGAACCCCTGGCAGGCCCCCGCAACCGCCCAGAGGCCCACGGTGGGGGCGACCGGGAGGTCCAGCCCGGTGAGCAGCAGCGGCAGGCATGCCGCTGCTGCCAGCGGCAGGATGGCCCGGATCTGCCGTGCGACCGCCAGCCGCCCGACCAGCAGCGCGCCCAACGTCGCCCCGGCGGGCACCGCGGCGAGCAGGAGCGAACCGGCCAGGGCGCTGCGCCCCTGGTCACGGGCGTACCCCAGCGCCACCGCCTCGGGGGCGAGCAGGAAGAAGGTGGCCGACCAGCCGAGCAGGATCAGCACCCGGAGCACCGGGTCGGCGGCGATCGTCGCGCTGCCCGCCCGCAGGTCCGCCAGGAGCAGCCCGAACGACACCCGCTCCTCGGCCGGCGCCGGCCGGGCCCGAACCAGGACGGCGACCAGCAGGAACGACAATCCGAAGGTGGCCGCGTCGAACGCCAGCGCGCCGGCAGCGTGGACCACCGAGACCACCAGCCCGCCCAGGACGAGCCCGATGACCTGGTCAAGCTGGGACAGCACCCGCATCAGACCGCTGCCGACGAGGTACTCGCGGGGATCCGGCAGCAAGTCGGGCACCATCGCCGAGTACGCCGCGTCGAACGGGGCGGTGAACAGCTGGGAGGCGAACAGCACCACCAGCAGCGCGAGCACCGGCACGGCTGGCCCCCGGATGGCCAACCAGGCGAGCACGAGCATCAGCACCCCGCGGGCAAGGTCGGCGACCATGATCACCCGCCGCCGGGGTAGCCGGTCGGCCAGGGAGCCCAGCAGCAGACCACCGGCCACCGGCGGCAGGTAGCTCACCGCGAAAGTGGTCGCCGCCAGGAAGACCGAGTGGGTCGCCGTCAGGATCAGGGATGCGACCGCGACCCGGGCCGCCGCGTCTCCCCACTCACTGACTGCGGTGGCCGACAGGAGGCCGGAGAACTCGCGTCGGCGCAGCACTTCCCGGTAACCCGCGGACCGGGCAGTGTCCGCCGAGCCGGACCGGGCTCCGGCGTCGGAGCCGGCGTCGGAGCCGGCGGTGACGGACGTCATGCCACCCCGTTCCTCGCGACCTGGTCAGGATGTGTAGAAGAGCCGTTCGACCACGGTCCGGGCTCGCCGGGCCGTCCGCCGGTACTCCTCGACCAGCGCGCCGGTGGTGGGCTCCCCTGATGCTGGCGGAGCGTAGCCGATCAGTCGCGCCGTGCGAACCAGGTCCTGAAGATCCTTAGGAAGCTCGTCGTCGGCCCGACCCCGCACCAGCACGACCGCGTTGCGGATCCGGCCGGCGAGCTCCCACGCCCGGCGCAACGACTCCCCGTCCCCCGGGTCGACCAGCCCGGCGGCGACCGCCTGGGACAGCGCCGGCAGTGTCCGGGTCGTCCGCAACCCCGGCATGCTCGCGGCGTGCCGCAGCTGGAGCAGCTGCACGGTCCACTCGACGTCGGCCAACCCCCCGGGCCCCAGCTTCAGGTGCCGGGAGGGATCGGTACCACGAGGCAGCCGCTCCGCCTCCACCCGAGCCTTGATCCGGCGCAGTTCGCGCACGGCCGGTTCGTCCACTCCACGGATCGGGTACCGCACGGGATCGACCAGGGCGATGAACCTGCCGGCCAGCTCGTCGTCCCCAGCGAGCGGCTCGGCTCGGAGCAGGGCTTGCGCCTCCCACGCCTGCCCCCAGCGTGCGTAGTAGGTCGCGTAGGACTCCAGGGTCCGTACCAGGGGGCCCTGGCGTCCCTCGGGGCGTAGCGAGGCGTCCAGGTCCAACGGCGGGTCCGGGCAAGGCGCAGCCAACAGCCCGCGCAGCAGGGCCGCGACCGCATGGGCGGCTTCGTGCGCCGACTGCTCGGATACCCCGGGGCGGGGGTCATGGACGAACAAGACGTCTGCGTCGCTGCCGTAGCCGGACTCGTACCCGCCCAGACGCCCCATGGCGATCACCGTCAGCTGGGTCGGCAAGGCCGCCAACCCCGTGGGATCACCGGTCACCGATCGGGCGGCCACGTCCAGGGCGGCGCAGATCGTGGCTGCGGTCACGTCGGCCACGGCCTGCCCGACCCCGGTCAGGTCCAGCCGGCCGAGCACGTCGGCGGCCCCGATGCGGACGAGCTCTCGGCGACGCAACCCGCGCACCGAGGCCACGGCCACGGCTGGGTCGTGGTGCCGAGCGGCAGTGGCCCCCATCTCGGCCACCAGGTCGGCCCGGGTACGAGGCACCAGCTCGGTGTCGTCGGCGAGCATCGCCACCGCCTCGGGTGCCCGCAGCAGCAGGTCGGCCAGGTACCGGCCGGTGGACAGCACCAGCGCCAGGTGGGCGGCGGCCGCACCCTCGTCGCGGAGCAGCCGGAGGTACCACGGGGTCGCCCCCAGCGCGTCCGAGACCCGCCGGAAGCCGGCCAGCCCGCCGTCTGGGTCCGGAGCGTCGGCGAACCAGTCCAGCATCACCGGCAACAGGGTTCGCTGGATGGCCGCTCGACGGCTGACACCGGTGGTCAGCGCCTCGATGTGCCGCAGGGCGCCGGCCGGGTCCCGGAAGCCCAACGCTTCCAGACGCACCTGGGCACCGGCCGGGGTCAGCCGTGACTCGTCGGGGGTCAGCCGGGCGACAGCGGCCAGCAGCGGACGGTAGAACAGCCGCTCGTGCAACCGGCGGACCTCGCGCGAGTGACGGACCCAGCGTGCCTGCAAGGCCGCCACCGGATCGCCGGTGAGCCTGAGCGTACGGCCGAGCCACCGAAGCGCCTCGGTGTCGGCTGGCATCAAGTGGGTCCGGCGCATCTGTTGGAGCTGGACGCGGTGCTCGACGGCTCTCAGGAACCGGTAGGCCGCTCCCAGCGACGCGGCATCCGACCGCCCGACGTACCCGCCGGCCGCCAGCGCCTCGAGCGCTGGCAAGGTGGCCGACACCCGCAGCGACTCGTCGGCCCGACCGTGCACGAGCTGCAGCAGCTGGACGGCGAACTCCACGTCGCGCAGGCCCCCCGGGCCGAGCTTGAGCTCCCGGTCGACCTGATCGGAGGGGATGTGCTCGGCGACCCGCCGGCGCATCGCCTGGACGTCGGCGACGAACCCCTCGCGAGCCGCCGCCCGCCACACCAGGGGGGAGACCGCCTGCAGGTACTCCTCGCCGAGCGCCTGATCACCCGCGGCCCACCGGGCCTTCAGCAGCGCCTGGAACTCCCAGGTCGAGGCCCAGCGCTCGTAGTAGACCCGATGGCTGGCGACGGTGCGAACCAGCACACCCGACCGCCCCTCGGGCCGCAGCCCCATGTCCACCGGCCAGATCGTGCCCTCGGACGACGTGGCCGAGCAGGCCCGAGACAGTCCCGCGGCCATCCGGGTGGCCGCGGCCAGTGCGGCCGACTCGGTGGCCAGGTCGGCTCCGGCCGGCGGCTCGGCGACGCAGACCACGTCGACGTCGCTGACGTAGTTCAGCTCCTGCGCCCCACACTTGCCCAAGGCGATCACCGCCAGACGCACCGGAGGGGTGCCGGCAGGCAGGCCGGCCCGGGCTACAGCGAGCGCGGCGGCCAGGGTGGCGTCGGCCAACCCGGCCAGCCGGCGACCCACCCGATCGACGACGAGGGACGGATCCGGGCTGGTCAGGTCGTCCGCGGCGATCTGCAGCAGGATCCGTCGATACCCGACGCGCAAGGCGTCGAGTATCTCTGGGCCGTCCCCGGTGGCGACCGGCTCCGACGCGCATGGATCCGCCCCGACCGCCTCCAGCAGCTGGTACGTCCACGCCGAGTCCTGCCCAGTCGCGTCATGGCGTGTCGGCATGCCCAGCGATACCGGCGC
>JAJYSQ010000138.1 GCA_021793495.1 Actinomycetes bacterium | reverse complement strand
CTTGGTCGAGGACCGCATCGAGCTGGCGGACCAAGGTGCGTCGCCGGTCCTTCGTGGTGATGATCACCGAGACAAGCTCCGGCACGCGCGGATCGGGCACCCGCTGATTATGCGGGGTCGGCGCACGCCGACATGGCGATTCCCTATCCTCCGTTCGGCCGACCTGCTCAGCCGATCGGCGCGTCCGTCCCGCTCGCCGGGGCCGCCGCGACCTTCCCGGCCGGCACTGGTCGGGCCCCCGGCCCCGGGTAGGGCCGTCCGGCGACCCGGTAGACCGTCTCCCCGTCGACCGTCTCGTGCTCCAGCAGCGTGGCCGACAGCTCGTCGAGGACGTCCCGGTGCTCGCGCAACAGGTTCACCGCACGCTCCTCGGCCTCACGCAGCAGCCGGGACACCTCGGAGTCCACGATCCGCTGGGTGGCCTCGGCGAACGGCCGCGAGGACACCTCCTGACCACCGGTGAGGTACATCGCCCCGCCCAGCGGGTAGCCGACCGGGCCCAGCTCGGGGCTCAGCCCGAACTCCCGGACCATCCGGGTGGCCAGGTCGGTGGCCGAGGCCAGGTCGTTCGACGCCCCGGTCGAACCCTGGCCGAGCACCACCAGCTCGGCGGCCCGCCCACCCAGGCGGACCGCCAGCGAGTCCAGCAGGTAGGACTCGCTGTACAGGTGGCGTTCGGCCAACGGCAGCTGGTGGGTCACGCCGAGGGCCTGGCCCGACGGCAGGATCGTCACCTTGTGCACCGGGTCGGCGTGCTCGCAGTACGCCGCGACCAGCGCGTGGCCGGACTCGTGCACGGCCACGGCCCGCTTCTCCTCGGGCAGCAGCACGTTCGACCCCTCGCGCCGGCCCATGATGATCCGGTCCCGGGCCGCCTCCAGGTCCGCGGCGCTGACCACGTTGCGGCTGTCTCGGACCGCGACGATGGCCGCCTCGTTGACCAGGTTGGCCAGGTCGGCCCCGGAGAACCCGGGGGTGCCGCGGGCCACCACCATCCAGTCGACGTCGGGCTCGAAGGTCCGGCCGCGGGCGTGGACTGCCAGGATCGCGGCCCGCTCGACCTGGGTGGGCAGCGGGATCATGACCTGGCGGTCGAACCGCCCCGGGCGCAGCAGCGCGGGGTCCAGGACCTCCGGCCGGTTGGTCGCGGCCAGCACGACCACTCCGGTGGCCGGGTCGAAGCCGTCCATCTCTGACAGCAGCTGGTTGAGGGTCTGCTCCCGCTCGTCGTTGGAGACCATCGCTCCGGTCCCGGAGCGCCGCTGGCCGATCGCGTCGATCTCGTCGACGAAGATGATGGCCGGGGCACGCTTGCGGGCCTCGGCGAACAGGTCGCGTACCCGGGCCGCGCCCACCCCGACGAACATCTCCACGAAGCTCGACCCGGTCACCGAGATGAACGGGACCTGCGCCTCCCCGGCCACCGCGCGGGCCAGCAGCGTCTTGCCGACCCCGGGTGCCCCGGCCATCAGCACGCCGCGGGGCGCGATCGCCCCGGCCTTGCGGTAGCGGTCCGGGGCGCGCAGGAAGTCCACGATCTCGGCGATCTCCTGCTTGGCCCCCTCGTAGCCGGCGACGTCGGAGAACCGGGTCGTGGGCCGTTCGGCGTCGAAGATCTTCGCCTTGGACCGGCCGACCCCCAGGGCCCCGCCGGAGAACTGCCCGCCGGCCTTGCGCCCCAGGTAGACGAAGAACCCGATCAGCACGATGAACGGCAGGAAGGAGATCAGGATCCCGCCGATCGTGCCGAGCAGCGAGGTCGCTCCGGTCGAGGCGGTCACCTCGACCTTCTTGGCCTGCAGCTCGGGCAGCAGCTGGGTGGCGGCCAGCTGGACGGGTACGGTGGTCGTGAAGGTCTTGCCGTCGGTGAACGTCCCGTTGGTGGTGCCGTCGGGGGTAATCGTGACCGCCTTGACCTGACCGGCCTGCACGTCGGTGACGAACTGCGTGTAGCTCAGGGTCGAAGGCTTCGTGTGGGACGTCGGGATCGTGTAGAGCAGCACGATCGTGGCGAGCACGCCGAGCGGGACCAGCCAGGTCCGCCACCACGGCGGGGGCGGTGGGGCGCTCGCGTTGGGCTTGTCCCCGGGCACCCCGGGTACGGACGGACGGGTCACGTGGGCCTCCTCGACCCCCATTCTCACCTAGCGGCCCTCGTGCGCCGACCGCGGAGCAGGCTGGCCACGGTGGTCACCGCCAGGGTGAGCACGGCCGCCCCGAGCGAGGCCCCGGTCGGCACCAGCGGGACGGCCTCGATGGGGTGCCCGCCGTTGAGGAACGGCAACGAGTTCTCGTGCAGCGCCTCGAGGACCAGCTTGACCCCGATGAACGCGAGGATGACCGCCAGGCCCAGGCTCAGGTAGACCAGTCGGTCCAGCAGCCCGGCGAGCAGGAAGTAGAGCTGGCGCAGCCCCATGAGGGCGAAGACGTTCGCGGTGAACACCAGGTAGGGCTGGCGGGTCAGGCCGAAGATCGCCGGGATCGAGTCCAGGGCGAACAGCACGTCGGTGGTGCCGATCGCCACGATCACCAGGAGCATCGGGGTGACCAGCCGCCGGCCCCCTTCGCGGACGGTCAGTCGGGTGCCGTGGTAGTCGGCGGTGGTGGGCAGAACCCGCCGGACCAGGCGCAGCGCCGCATTGTCCTTGATATCCGTCTCGTCCTGCTGGCCGTGACGGGCCAGGGTGATCGCGGTGTAGACGAGGAAGGCGCCGAAGAGGAAGAAGACCCAGCTGAACGAGGCGATCAGCGCGGCACCGGCGGCGATGAACGCCCCGCGGAAGACCAGGGCCAGGATGATGCCGACCAGCAGCACCGTCTGCTGCAGCTGCCGGGGCACCGCGAACCGGGACATGAGGATGGCGAAGACGAACAGGTTGTCCACGCTCAGGCTGTACTCGGTGAGCCACCCGGCGACGAACTGGCCCGCGTAGGACCCGCCCCACACCCAGCCGACGAGGACGGCGAAGCCCACGGCCAGCGCGAGGAAGAACACGGTCCACGCCCCGGCCTCCCGCAGGGACACCTGGTGGGGGTGCCGGCCCACCACCACCAGGTCGACGACGAGGAACACGGCCATCAGGCCGATCGTGACCAGCCACAGCGAGACGTGGACTTCCATGCGCAGGGCTCCTCCAGGCGTGACGACATGCCTGGAGGTCTCCTCCGCCGGCCGCGACGACCGCGGACGACCACCGGCCCCGGGGACCCGTCGACGGGCCCCGTGCTGACGAGACGGGTGCGTGGGGGTACTCCCCTCCGCGGGAGAGCATAGCCCATGGCACCGAGCCGAGACCCGGTGACCGATACCGGAACAAAGCACTGCGCTGCTACCGTGCCGGCCGTGACGATCTACTACGTGGTGCCGGTGAACACCCAGGCCCCCTTCGGTGGGGTCCGGGTGATGTACCGCCACGTGGACATCCTGAACGCTCATGGGATGCCGGCCAGCATCGTGCACGGCCTCGCTATCATGGAGCCGCCTGGTCCGATGAGTCCATAATCCTGCCACTCCAACTCCTGCAAGGGCAATGTGGCTACCGTAATTGTTCCTCGCCTCGCGTGTGCACGTGCGGCATTACAACACGGAGGCATCTATCGTGCCCACCCCAAGATTCCTGGTTATCAGCAAGGCCCACCCTGACGAACCACAGCCACAGACCGGTGGCCAATTGCGCCTCGGGCAGACGCTTCGCGGATTGGCTAGTCTCGGCCGAGTGGACCTTGCCACCATCGCGGTCGACCCACTACAAACGCCCGAGCATGTCCGGCAACTCGTAGCACTGGCCGAATTGAAGGAACCCTCTTCTATTCGTCGAACGGTCCAGTGGCTCCTCAAACCTGACACGCCATACCGTCTCGTCATGGACGGATGGACAAGCCAGCGGCGCACTGTAAACGCGCATCTTCGAAAAGTTCAATACGACCTCATCTGGTGTTCTCCGGCTGAGAATAGGTGGCACGTGCCGCACCGACCCGGGTGTCCGGTCGTTGTCGACCTCGATGACCTCGAAGGGCGCAAGACTCGCCTATACCGCGCATCGGTGGGAGGCCCAGGAGGACGCGTCCGTCTCGTTGCACGGAACACATTTCTAGACGAGAACGCACGCAGGTGGGATCGGTACCAGCGCCGCGTCTCACGCGAGAGCGCACTCTCCCTCGTCTCAGGGATAGATGATGCGGGGCCTCAGCCAGATGGTGTCGTTTTCACGTGGTGGCCAAATGCCCTGCCACGAGACGACGACCCAAGCAGGACACGATGGTCTCATCCCAATCCGAATAGACTCGGATACGTCGGCGCCCTGCCCTACCCACCAAACACTGACGCCGTACGGCGGCTGGTGCAAGATATCCTCCCTGGCCTCAGAACAATCGACCCAAACATCACGGTTTGGATCATAGGTCGCGCTGCAGCTAACCAGCAATTTCTGCACGATATCCCAGGGGTCGTAGTGCGTTCCGACCCTCCTGATATGGCTCCCGAGATCGCGAATGTCGATATCCTGATCGCACCAATCCGGTTCGGAGGCGGCACTCGGATCAAGATCTTGGAGGCATTGGCCGACGGTTTGCCCGTCATCAGCACTGTCATGGGGTGCGAGGGTCTCGGCTTGCGGCACGGTGAACATCTGCTTATTGCCGACACTGACGAGGGTATTATCAACGCATACCGAGAGATGCGTGCAGGCTGGACGACATGGGTACCCAAAATGGCCGCACGTGGATCCGAGTTCGTTAGAGAGCGTTACGCCGAGACGCACGTTAGCCGGCAATTGCACAATCTGGTCTCCCCCTTGCTCTTATAGTACCGTAGGCGGTCTCTGCTCTGAGCCGACTGACCATATCCCGACGACATAACTGGTAAACATTCAGGTCGCGGGTGTGTGTGGGGCGTGCCTGCGGACCGGTGAGCGTCGGGGGGGTGTTGCGGTGTAGGGGCTTCTGGCTGGGATCCGGTGAGTGCGCTGGCGGGTGGGGACCAGGGGCAATGCCACTTAGCCTGGGTTGATCTTCCTCGGCGTGTCGCGGCCGCAAAGGGGCTCTTGCGGCCTGCTCTGCCCTGATGATCACCTCTCATGAACCAGACTGTGCGTGTGGCCCCGTCCGGCCGGCTGACCGTTCAGGTCTCGCTCGGCGTGCTGGCCTCCTCGCTGCCCCGTGACCAGGTGGACGCTGCGATCGCGCAGGCGCACCGGAAGGCCCGCCTTTCGGATGGCAAGTTGCCGCCGCACGTGATGGTGTACTTCGCGTTGGCGTTGGCGCTGTTCGCCGATGATGACTACGAGGAAGTCGCGACCCGACTGACCGAGACCCTCGCAAGTTGGGACTGTTGGAGTAACGACTGGAGCGTGCCGACCTCCGGTGGGCTCACCCAGGCGCACCAACGGCTGGGGGATGAGGTGCTGCGGCTGCTCTTCGAAGAGGTCGCCCTACCGGTAGCCGGGGAGTTGACTCGGGGGGCGTTCCTGGCGGGGTTGCGCTTGATGAGCATCGACGGGTTCGTCTGGGATGCCCCCGACAGCCCGGCGAACGCTGCCGAGTTCGGCTACGCCGGCTCGGGGGAGACCCGGTCGGCGTTCCCGCAGGTCCGGGTGGTGACGGTGAGCGAGTGCGCCTCCCACGCGGTGGTGGACGCGGCGATGGGGCCCAGCGGGGGAAAGGGCAGCGGTGAACAGTCCTTGGCCCGCGGGCTCTACGCCCGGTTGGAGCCGGACTGGCTGCTCATCGCGGAGTAGTTCCAGCCGATGCCTTCTTTCTGCTTGCCGAACACCTCGATGTCGGTGGCATCCAGATCTATCGTCAGGTGCCGCAGCACCAGCGCCGAACGGACCTGCGCCGGCACCCGGCCCAG
>JAJYSQ010000137.1 GCA_021793495.1 Actinomycetes bacterium | reverse complement strand
CCGCGACGTAGCTGGCGAGCAGCACCACCAGCACCCAGCGCAGCGCCCCGCCCGCGGCCGGGGGCAGCACGCTGCGTGCCACCCCCGCCTCAGGCATGGGCCTGGGGCGAGACGTGGTGGCTCCCGACCCCGGCCCGGTGGGTCGACGCATCACGTGTTGTCGTAGTACGAGGCAGAGCCGAACGCAAGGGCGTCACTGTCTACCTGGTACGGCGTGCTCATGCTGACGCAACTGTGAAACCCAACGTTGCTGTACTGGTGCGTATTCGTCCAGTTGTTATACACGGTTGACGTATACACCACCCCGGTGCCATCGGCGGACATTGCGATCCCGGGTGGGATACTGACCGAGATGGCGATGCCCGAGACCCAGATGTGATCGGTCAAGGAGATGGCGTTCGCGTCGAACGGCACCGACCCGAGCCAGTACGCATAGGAGCTGCCGTTGGCGGTGACCGTGCCACACGCGTCGTACCACGGCCAGCTGAAGGTGTAGGTCGTGGCGAAACCGAGCTCTTCCGTGCCAGCCGTGCCCTCGGGGTAGAGCGTGGTGCTGTGGAAGCCGTTGAGGGTCCCGGTGCCAGGCCCCGTGACCACGTGGGGCCCGGTCCGGATCGCGTTTCCTGCGGGTGCCGTTGATCGCTGTCGGGGGGTGCCCGAGGGTTGCTGGCTGGCCGAGACGATCGCCTGCTGGGCGAGCGACAGGGTCTTGCCGGGGTTCACCGGATGCGTGGTGTGGCCTGCGCAGCGGGGACGAGGAGCCCCGATACCAGGCTCAACACCGCCACTGCGCCGATTCCCGAGAGCGGCTCGCCGCCGACGTGTCCACCGGCGATCACCAGGTGCGACCATCCGTCGCGATCGGATCATGACCACCACACCCCTGCCTACCTCGCCGGCCCCGTTGTGGCGAGGGGACCGGTGTCCCCTACGGTCGGCAGTCAGAATCTGCCGCCGCCCCCCGCATGGCAAGCCTGTTGAGCAAAGTTTGCCCCTCGATGTGGTGTGCTGAGCACCACCCGGTACGTCAGTCTGGCCGACTCCCGCGAGGCCCAGGGAGGGGCCCGCGAATGTTCGACACCGATCGACAACCGATCGATCCAGGACGCACACACATAATGGTGCGAAGTAGGTGCGGTAGCGCGCACGGCGGGTACGGAAACCCAGCAGGCACCGCCGCGCGAGTCGCACATCCGGACACGGGTCCGGTGCGTACGCTCGTTGTCATCACGCCCCCCCGACCTCACCGGCGGCGCAGCAACGCCAGGAACATCGCGTCCGTACCATGACGGTGCGGCCACAGCTGGACCTCGGGCCCCTCGCCCAGCTCCGGCACCCCCGGCAGGTACTCGCGTGCATCCACCCGGATCGCGTCGCCCCGATCGCCGAGCACGTCGGCGACCACGGCCCGGGTCTCGCCCGGGTGCGGGGAACAGGTCACGTAGGCCACCAGCCCGCCGGGACGCACCGCGTCCAGAGCAGCCGTCAGCAGCCCCCGCTGGAGGGGGGCGAGCCGGAGCACGTCCTCCGGTCGTCGACGCCAACGCGACTCGGGCCGACGCCGCAGCGCCCCGAGCCCCGTGCACGGCACGTCCGCCAGTACCCGGTCGAACATCCCGGGCAGCCAGGGCGGGCGCATCGCGTCGGCCGTCACCGCGTACAGGCTCGGATCGGCTCGGCGCACCAGTCGGGCACGGTGCTCGGCCCGGTCCGCGGCGACCATCGAGATCCCCTGCTCGGCGGCGAGCGCCCCCAGCAGGGACGCCTTGCCGCCGGGACCGGCAGCCAGGTCCAACCAGCGGCGCTCGGCACCCTCGACGGGTGCCCCGGCCAAGGCCAGGGCAACCAGCTGGCTGCCCTCGTCCTGCACCCGGGCCCGGCCATCGGCGACCGGCACGAGACCCGCCGGGTTCCCTCCCGGGGAGTAGGCCGCGTACGGCGACCAGCGCCCCGGTCGGGCGCCGGCCGCGAGCAGCTCGTCGCGCGCGCTGGTCCCCGGTCGGGCGGCCAGCGTGACCACCGGGGCCCGGTTGTCCGCCGCCAGGGCGAGCTCCACCTCGTCGAGGTTCCCGCCGAGTGCCTCGGCGAACGCCTCCACGACCCACCGGGGGTGGGCATGGACCAGGGCGAGCCGGTCGAGCCGGTCGGTGCGCCCGACCGGGGCCAGCCGGTCCATCCACTCCTCGACGTCGGCCTGGCTGACCCGGCGCAGCACCGCGTTCACCAGGCGGGCCGGGCCCTCCCCGAGCTGGGCACGGGCCTGGTCCACGGTCGCGGACACCGCGGCGTGCGCCGGGATGCGCAGGGCCAGCAGCTGGTGGGTGCCCAGCCGCAGCAGGTCGAGCAGGCCGGGGTCGAGCGCCGCCAGGGACCGGTCCACGCACCGGGCGAGCACCTGGTCGTAGGTGCCCGCGGCACGCAGCGTGCCGTACGCCAGCTCGGTGGCCAGCCCTGCCTCCCGGCCGGCCAGCTGCCGCCGGCGCAGCAGGGTGGGCAGCACCAGGTTCGCGTACGCCGCACGCTCGCTGACCGCGCGCAGGACCTCGAAGGCCACGTCCCGGGCCGGGTCCGGCCGCGGGTGGGTACCGGGCGTCGAGCCCGAACGGGTCGGGCGTCGCCCGGCGCCGGCCGGGGCCGGCCGGACCGGTCGGGTCACTGGGCTCTCGTCGCCGGATCGAGCCGGGCGCCGCGCGCCCACTGGGCTGCGGTCATCGCGCGCCGACCGGCCGGGGCGACCTCGCCGAGCACGACCGGCACCGAGCCCGTGCCGACCAGGACGCCGACCGCGGTGACCGCGATCCTCCCGGGGGCCAGACGCGGCCCATCCTGGGACAGCAGTACCGGTCCGAGCCTCACCCGGTGGTCGCCGACCGTCGTCCAGGCGCCCGGGTCCGGGGTGTACGCGCGCACCCGGCGCTCGACCGCGAGCGCCGGGGCCGACCAGTCGACCCGGGCGTCGTCCACCGAGACCTTGGGTGCGTGGCTGACTCCCTCGGACGACTGAGGAACAGGTACGACCGTACCGTCCTGGATGCCGTCGAGGGTCGCCAGCAGCAGCCGCGAGCCGCTGGCGGCCAGTCGGGTCAGCAGGTCGCCGGCGGTATCGGCGGGCCGGATCGCCTCGGCCACGGTGCCGTAGACCCCTCCGGTGTCCATCCCCGCGTCCAGCGCGAACGTGGTCACGCCGGTGACCTCGTCCCCCGCGGCGATCGCGTGCGGCACCGGTGCCGCGCCCCGCCACGCCGGCAGCAGCGAGAAGTGCAGGTTCACCCAGCCGTACCGCGGCACCACCAGTGCCGCCGGGGGGATCAGGCTGCCGTACGCCACGACCGGAGCGACGTCCGGTCGCCGGGCGCGCAGCCAGGACAGCACGTCGGCCTCGCCGACCCGGCGCGGAGTCAGCGTGTCGATGCCCTCGGCACGGGCCAGCTCGGCCACCGGGCTGGGCGTCAGGCGGCGCCCTCGCCCGGCGGGAGCGTCGGGGCGGGTGAGCACCCCGACGACCTCGTGGGTCGAGGACAGCAGGGCCCGCAGGCTGATGACGGCCACCGCAGGGGTACCGGCGAAGACCAGGCGCACGGGGTCAGAGGGCCTTGCCGCGGGTCGCGTGCGGGGAGACCTTGACGGTGACCGTCGGCTGGCCGGCCCACTCGGCTCCGCGGATCTCCTTCATCGCCCGCTTCCGGGTCTCCCGGTCCAACCGGTCGATGAACAGCACGCCATCGAGATGGTCGGTCTCGTGCTGGATGGCCCGGGAGAGCAGCTCACGGCCCTCGACCACCACCGGGTCGCCGTACATGGTCATGCCGCGAGCGACCACCCGCGCCCGGCGCAGGCAGTCATAGGTCAGCCCCGGCAGGGACAGGCACCCCTCGGGGCCGTCCTGCTGCTCCTCGTCGGGGAAGACCAGCTCGGGGTTGACCAGGTGGCCGGGGTCGTCGTCGACCCAGTAGGTGAAGACCCGCAGTCCCACGCCGATCTGCGGCGCGGCAAGCCCGGAGCCCGGCGCGTCGATCATCGTGTCGGTGAGGTCCTTGACCAGGGTCCGCAGCTCTTTGTCGAAGTCGGTCACCGGCACCGCGGCGGTGCGCAGGATCGGGTCCCCGAACAGGCGGATCGGCTGGATGGCCACCCGGAGAGTGTACGGGCCGGACGAGGCGGGACCGCCCCGCGCACCCGGGCACGTGGGTCACCCCATCGCCACGGGATCGACCTGGACCCGCACCCACCCGGGAGCCTTGCGCAGCGACCGGGTCGACCCGGCGGCGCGCACCGCGTCGAGCAGCGGGCCGCGCGCCTCGAGGGAGGAACGGACCAGCACCCGCTGGGTCAGGGCAGGATCGCCGATCCCCCCCTCGCCCGGTCCGGGCGCCCCACCGGGCGCCCCACCGGGCGCGGCCGCGCGGTCCGGACCGGTGATCGGCAGGTCGACCGGCCCGAGCACCTGCGCCCCCGCGGGGCTGGGGAAGACGCCCAGGAACGATCGGATCCCCGACGGATCCCCGGTGATCTCCACGAGCGTCGCGGTCGGGGGCAGGCCGAGGCCGGTCCGCTCGGCCAGCTCCCGGCCGGCCAGCCATCCAGGGTCCCAGCGGACCAGCGCCTGGATCGGGGCCAGGCCGGGGTCACCGACCACCACGACCCGTCCTCCGTCGCCGGCCGCACGTACGAGGCGGGCAGCGTTCAACCAGCGGCGCAGCGCTTCCTCCCCGGCACGCAGGTCGGCCCGGGCGAGCAGGGCGGCGGCGTCCAGCAGCACCCCCGCGACGTACCCACCCTCGGCCACCGGCTCGGCTCCGGGCGTGGCCACCACCAGGGCCGGGGTGGCGTCCACCCGGGACAGGACCGCCCCCGCGTGCGAGGTGCGCACGGTCACTCCCGGGAAGGCGCGCGCGAGCTCTTCGGCGGTCCGTCCGGACCCGACGACCATCGAGCGCAGTCGCGCTGCCCCGCAGGACGGGCAGCGCCACGCCGGTGCCGACCGAGCGCACCAGCGGCAGGTCGGCACGGCCGACGCCTCGGCCAGCGACAGCACCCCAGCACAGTGGGGGCACCGCGCCGGGGACCGGCAGCTCTGGCAGGCCAGGGTCGGCAGGTATCCGCGACGCGGCACCTGCAGCAGGACAGGTCCGGTGCGCACCGCCTCGTGCACCACCCGCCAGGCCGCGTCGGGCAACCGCGCCCGCGGCCACCGCTCCCGGACGTCCCCGGTGTCCTCCCCGGACGCCGAGACCATCGGGGCGCATCCACGCAGCGCGCCGCGGCTGGGCAGCAGCGGGCGGGCGGTGGCCTCGGCGAGCATCTGCTGGGCCTCCACGGTACGGGAGTACCCGCCGATCAGCAGGGCCGCCTGCTCCTGGTCGGCGCGCAGCACAGCGACCTCCCGTACGTGCGGGTACGGCGCTCGGGGCTCGGCGTGCAGGTCGTCGCCGTCGTCCCAGACCACCACCAGCCCGAGGTCGGCCACCGGGGCGAACACCGCGGCCCGCGTGCCGACGACCACCCGTACGACGCCCCGGCGCACCGCGAGGTACCGCCGCCACCGCTCGGCCGGGCCGAGGTCCGCGGTGAGCACCACGTGGTGGCCTGGCCCGAGCCGGCGGGTGAGCGCCTCGTCCATGCTGGTGAGGTCCCGGTGGTCGGGCAGCACGACCAGGGCCCCCCGCCCGGCCGCCAGCGCGACCTGGACGGCCCCGGCGATCGCGTCGGGGGCCCCGGGTGCCGATGGCCCCGGTCCGCCGGCGTCGGGCAGCGCCTGCCAGACGGCGCGAGGCGCCCTGCCGTCGGCCAGCGCGCGCAGGAAGGCCGGACCGTACGGGTAGTCGCGCCAGGCGCGGGTGACCTGCTCGACCGCCGCGACCGGACCCAACGCCGC
>JAJYSQ010000136.1 GCA_021793495.1 Actinomycetes bacterium | reverse complement strand
GAGGGTCGTGCTGGCGGCCAGGGACCGGGTCAACGCCGCCGGGGTGTCCAGGGCGAGCACCCGGCCACGATCGATGATCGCCACCCGGTCGGCCAGCGAGGTCGCCTCGTCCATGTCATGCGTGGTGAGCACGACGGTGACCCCGGTCTCGCGCAGGGACCGCACGCGGTCCCAGACGAACAGCCGTGCCGCCGGGTCCAGGCCGGTGCTGGGTTCGTCCAGGAACAGGACCTCGGGGGCGTGCATCAGGGCACGGGCGATCATCACGCGCTGCTCCTGGCCGCCGGAGAACCGCTCGGGCTTCTCGTCGGCGCGCTCGGACAACGCGAAGTCGTCGAGCAGCTGGGAGGCGCGACTCGCCCGCACCGGCCGGGGCACTCCGTGGTAGGCGGCGTGGAACAACAGGTTCTGCCGGATGGTCAGCGAGCGGTCGAGGTTGTTGCGCTGAGGAACCACGCCGAGCACCGTGCGGGCTCCGACCGGATCTGCCCCCACGTCCACCCCGCCGACGCGGGCCACGCCCGACGTGAGCCGCACCCGCGTGGTGAGGATGCCGACGGTCGTGCTCTTGCCGGCACCGTTCGGCCCGAGCAGGCCGAACACCTCTCCGCGGGCCACCTGGAAGCCGATGGAGTCCACAGCGTTGACCGTCGACCGCGGGTAGGTCTTGACCAGGTCCACCACCTCGACCGCCGGCGCGGAGAACAGGTCGCGAGCCACGGCACGACCCTACGCGTTCACCCGTGATCAAGCCTGCGGAAGGCCACTGGCCATGCCCACCGAGGTGACGTCGAGCAGCTGGTAGCGCTCGACCGCCTTGCCCGGTACGTCGCGTGGTACCTCGCCGCGGCGGGCCAGGGTGACCAAGGTCCGGACCGTGATCGAGGCGGCGTCGACATGGAAGAACCGTCGCATCCCCGCCCGGGTGTCGGAGATCCCGAACCCGTCGGTGCCGAGGGACACGAATTCCCCGGGGACCCAGGAGGCGATCTGGTCCACCACCTGGCGCATGTAGTCGCTGACCGCGACGAACGGTCCAGGCCGTCCGGTGAGGGCTGACGTGACGTACGGCACTCGGGCTGGAGCGTCCGGGTGCAGCCAGGCGTCCTGCTCGGCAGCCAGTGCATCCCGTCGCAGCTCACCCCAGCTGGTGACCGACCACACGTCCGCAGCCACCCCCCAGTCCTCCCGGAGCAGGCGCTGGGCGGCCAGGGCAGAGTTCACGGCGACCCCGCTGGCCAGGAGCTGGACCCGGGGTGTACCGGAGTCGGCTTCGGCGGGGGCGTACAGGTACAGCCCGCGCACGATCCCCTCGGCGTCGACCTCGGCCGGCTCGGCGGGCTGGAGGTACGCCTCGTTGTAGACGGTGAGGTAGTAGAAGAGGTTCTCCGCGTCCGGGCCGTACATCCGGCGCAGCCCGTCACGGACGATGTGGGCGACCTCGTAGGCGAACGCCGGGTCGTAGTGCACGATCGCCGAGTTGGCGGCGGCCAGCAGCGGGGACTGTCCGTCCATGTGCTGCAGTCCCTCGCCGACCAGAGTGGTCCGTCCCGCGGTCGCACCGAGGACGAAGCCCCGGGCCATCTCGTCGGCGGCCGCCCAGAACTCGTCGCCGGTGCGCTGCAGGCCGAACATCGAGTAGAAGATGTAGACCGGGATCATCGGCTCGCCGTGCGTCGCGTACGCAGTGCCGGCGGCGACGAACGACGCGGTGGCTCCCGCTTCGCTGATCCCCTCGTGCAGGATCTGGCCGGTGGGGGATTCTCGGTAGCTCAGGAACAGCTCGCGGTCGACCGCGGTGTACCGATGTCCCGGGGGATTGTAGATCTTCTGCACCGGGAAGAGCGAGTCCATGCCGAAGGTCCGGGCCTCGTCCGGGATGATCGGCACGATACGAGGACCGATCTCAGGATCCTTCAACAGCTCCTTGAGCAGCCGGACGAACGCCATCGTGGTGGCGACCTCCTGATTGCCCGAGCCGGTGCGCAGCACGTCGTACACCTGGTCACCGGGCAGGGCGAGCGGGCGCGGTCGGACCCGGCGCTCGGGCATCGAGCCGCCGAGCTGGCGCCGGCGATCGAGCATGTAGGCGAGCTCGTCCGAGTCCGCTGGCGGCCGGTAGTAGGGGGGCAGCTTCGGGTTCTCCTCCAGGGCAGCGTCGGAGATCGGCAGGTAGAGCCGGTCGCGGAAGCCCTTGAGGTCCTCCAGCGTGAGCTTCTTCATCTGGTGGGTGGCGTTGCGTGCCTCGAAATGCGAGCCGAGCGTCCACCCCTTGATGGTCTTGGCCAGGATGAGCGTCGGCTGCCCCTGGTGCTCGGTGGCCGTCTTGTAGGCGGCGTACAGCTTGCGGTAGTCGTGCCCGCCGCGCTTCAGTCCCCAGATCTCGTCGTCGGTGAGGTGCTCGACCATCTTTCGGGTCCGCGGGTCACGGCCGAAGAAGTTCTCCCGGACGTAGGCTCCGGACTCCGCCTTGTATGTCTGATAGTCCCCGTCCGGCGTGACGTTCATCAGGTTGACCAGCGCGCCGTCGACGTCGGCCGCCAGCAGCGGGTCCCACTCCCGCCCCCAGATGACCTTGATGACGTTCCAACCGGCGGCACGGAACAGGGCTTCCAGCTCCTGGATGACCTTGCCGTTGCCCCGGACCGGACCGTCCAGTCGCTGGAGGTTCGCGTTGACGACAAACGTGAGGTTGTCCAGCCCCTCGCGGGCCGCGACGCCGATCGCCCCGATGGCCTCGACCTCGTCCATCTCCCCATCCCCGAGGAATGCCCAGACTCGCTGGCCAGAGGTGTCCGTGATGCCTCGGTTGAGCAGGTACTTGTCGAAGCGGGCCTGGTAGATCGCGAAGAGTGGGCCCAGCCCCATGGAGACCGTGGGGAACTCCCAGAACGATGGCATGCTGCGCGGGTGCGGGTAGCTGGACAGCCCGCCGCCCGGGTAGGACTTCTCCTGGCGGAACCCGTCCAGGTCGTGCTCGGTCAGCCTTCCCTCGAGGAAGGCCCGGGCATAGATGCCGGGCGAGGCGTGCCCCTGGAAGAACACGTGGTCGCCGCCGCCCGGGTCGTCCTTGCCGCGGAAGAAGTGGTTGAACCCCACCTCGAAAAGGGAGGACGTCGCTGCGTACGTCGAGATGTGGCCACCGACCCCGAGGCCCGGGCGCTGGGCGCGGTGCACCATCATGGCGGCGTTCCACCGGATGTAGGCCCGGATGCGGCGCTCCACGTTCTCGTCCCCCGGGAAGTACGGCTCGTGGGAGGGGGGGATGGTGTTGATGTAGTCCGTGGTCAGCATCCCCGGCACGCCGACACCGCGTTGCTGGGCCTGCTGGAGAAGGCTGAGCAGCACGTAGTGCGCCCGGTGGCTGCCCCCGTGGTCGATGAGCGCGTCCAGCGACTCGATCCACTCCCGGGTCTCCTGCGGATCGGTATCCGGCAGCTGGCTGGGCAGGCCGTTGTAGATGAGGTGCTGATCCTGTCCGGACACGGTCGTCCCTCACTCGCCCCCGGATCGTGTCCGGGCTCGCGCTGGCCGGGTCTCCCCGGGCGTCCTGTGACGCTGTACGGTCTCGGACGGCCGGAGCACAGGCACCGGGTGGGGTCTGTCATGCTCTGGGCGTCCGGCTCTATCTTGCACCTGCCCCGGTCGGCACGGCCGGCGGACCGGGACTTGCGCGGGTCGGGCCGGACTGTGTGGACTACTGGACGGGCCCGAAGGCTGGATGGGGCCCGGTTGTGGGTCCGAATGGCGAGCGCCGAGGGTTCGAGGAAGTGGGGAGGTCTTCTCGTGAGCACGACCGAGGGCCACGCGGAGGGCAACAACCAGCCGGTGACCAGGCTGGGGATCGGCCCGGACACGGTGGTCCTGGAGCTCGGGTACGACGACGGCTGCGACGAGGAGCTGCGCTCGGCGATCGAGGCCCGGACCGCCCACCTGTTGGTCGACGAGGAGCCCGATGATGTCGTCGACCTGGTGCTCATGTGGTGGCGCGCCGACGATGGGGACCTGGTCGACGCCCTGGTCGATGCCATGACGATGCTGGCCGACGGCGGGGTGATCTGGCTGTTCACCCCGAAGTCGGGCCGCCCTGGTCATGTCGAGCCGAGCGACATCGGGGAGGCCGCGCCCACCGCGGGGCTGCAACAGACGTCCACGCTCAGTGCCGCGCGGGACTGGACCGGTAGCCGGCTGGTGGCCCGCAAGTCAGGTGGGCGGCGCTGACCGTGGGGGACCCGGGGGGGTGGGCTCGACCGGCTGGGTCACCCCGGCCAGGCGTTGCGTCCCAGCCGCAGCAGTCGTCCCGCCTCGCCGAGGTACGTCGCCAGGGTCGACAGGAGCGGACCGGCGGGCAGCCCCGGGACCGCCCCGACGATCGGCGCCAGCTCGAGCAGCCCCGGCAGGTCGTGCAACCGGAGCTCGTGACGCATCATCAGCACCGGGACCGGTGTTCGTCCCGCAGCGGCATCGATCAGGTCCGGACCGTCCCCGGCCACCGTGGGCCAGGGCATCGACCCCTCCTCGCCCTCGGTGACCGCGTCGATCTCCGCCACCGTCCAGTCGGGACCCACGCTGGCCATGGCCCATCCGCCTGCCGGTGTGAGCAGCGCGACCGCAGAGCTGATCGACAGCCGAGACGCCAAGGCGCCGGTCGTGTCCGCCACCGCAGCGAGCCCGGAGCGAATCAGCGCCTCGCCGGCTGGCGCACCACCGCAGGACAGAAGATCGGCGGCGGCGACGGCCAGGTCGAACGCCTGGGCGTGGAGGACGGACAGCAGCGGGAGTGGACCGAGCCGGGAGCCGACGGGGCTCAGCGCGTACCGCTCGGCATCCGGGCCGGCGAGGAAGTCTGCCAGCGCCTGCCTGGCCCTGTCCAAGCCGGCTCGGATCTCGTCGGGGTCGGCGTCCCGGTGTGGTGGGGAGGGATCGGGGTCGTGCGGGCCCCGGTGCCGCCGGTCCGACGGGCCCGTGCGGGCCTGCTCGGCCAGGTGGGTGATGCCCGGGTGACCGGGCCACGAGGCCAGCGGCCGGCAGATGTCGGCGCCGGTGCGCCCGCGCACCCGTGACTCGGCAGTGAGGTCGGCGACGTCGACCACGGCGAGGAACTGGGCCCACGCGTGATCCAGCCGTTGGGCCAGCTCTGCGATGTCGTACGAGGCCACGCCTCGTTCACCGGGCTCGGGCAGCAAGGGTTCGGGGTGCGGTGCCACACTGTCATCCTGCCCGGTCCATGCACCGGGTGCCGACCGCCCGGTCCCCCGAGACCGGCTCACCCTGAGTGGAGTGCTCATGACGCTGTCGATCGGCATGCTCGTTCCCGACTTCTCCCTGCCGGACCAGCAGGGAGCCCCGGTCCGACTCTCCGAGGTCAGGGGCTCGAAGAACGTGGTGGTGGCCTTCTACCCCTTCGCCTTCTCCGGGATATGTACCGGAGAGATGTGCGAGATCCGCGATCACTTGGCCGACCTGCAGAACGAGCAGACCGCGGTCCTCGCCGTCTCCTGTGACCCGATGTTCTCCCTGCGGGCCTTTGGGCAGGCCCAGGGACTCACCTACCCTCTGCTGTCGGACTTCTGGCCGCACGGCGAGGTGGCCCGGTCCTACGGGGTGTTCGACGAGGACAAGGGGTGCGCGACTCGCGGGACGTTCGTGATCGACCCCCAGGGCGTGCTGCGGTGGAGCGTGGTCAACGCGATCCCGGACGCTCGTGATGTCGACGAGTGGACGGCGGCGCTCGCACAGCTGTCCTAGGGTCGGATACGGGCCGAGCACTACCGTTCCGGGCCGATCGGGTGTTTCCTACCGCCAAGACCGCCGCCGCTGCAGGCCCGAGACTCCGGCGGCGGCGGTCGAGCCTGCTCGTGGGCGGCATCAGCGGAACG
>JAJYSQ010000135.1 GCA_021793495.1 Actinomycetes bacterium | reverse complement strand
GGCTGTCGAGGTGAGCGTGCAGCGTCGTGGCCTGGTGTACGCGGTCACGGCCTACCTGATCTGGGGGCTGTTCCCGCTGTACTGGCCGCTGCTGGAACCCGCCGGAGCGTTGGAGATCCTGGCCGACCGCTTCGTGTGGTCCCTGGTGGTGCTCGCCATCATCCTGCTGGCCACCCGCCACGTGTCCTGGATCCCGGGGATGCTGGCCGACCGCCGGCGACTGGGCCTGCTGATGGGCGCGGCGGTGCTGATCACCATCAACTGGGGGACCTACATCTACGGGGTCAACAGCAACCAGGTGGTCCAGACCTCGCTCGGGTACTTCATCAACCCCCTGGTCACGGTGGTGCTGGCGGCGATCGTGCTGCACGAACGGCTCACTCGCACCCAGTGGGCCGCGGTCGGGCTGGCCGGGATCGCCGTGGTGGTGCTGACCGTGGGGTACGGCACCATCCCGGTGCTGGCTCTGGTCCTCGCGTTCAGCTTCGGTGGGTACGGTCTGGCCAAGAAGGTGGCCCAGGTCGCGGCCGTGCCCAGCCTGACGGTCGAGACCACGACGATGTTCCTGCCGGCCCTCGTCTACGCCGTGGTCATCCAGGTCGACGGGCGCGGGACGTTCGGGCACGGCGTGGGACACACCGCCCTGCTGATGGGTGCCGGGCTGGTCACCGTGGTCCCGCTGCTGGCCTTCGCCGGGGCGGCTACCCGGATCCCGCTCGCCACGATCGGGGTGCTGCAGTACCTGACCCCGACGATCCAGCTGCTGATCGGCCTGTTCGTCGACCACGAACCCTTCCCGGCTTCCCACCTGGTCGGCTTCGCGCTGGTCTGGCTGGCCCTGGCGGTGTTCTCGGTCGACGGGGTGCGCCGCAGCCGCACCACCCACCGACCCGCCCTGTCCCCGGAGGTCCTCGCGTGACCCACCCGAACCACCCCGAGCTGGCCACCGTCGAGCCCACCCTGCAAGCGTTGGATCTGCAGCTGCTGCGTCGCCGGCACAGCCTGAAGTGGCGGGCGTTCGGCCCGGAGGTGCTGGCGGCCTGGGTGGCCGAGATGGACTTCCCGGTGGCCGACCCGGTGAGCGCCGCGGTCCGGGCGGCGCTCGACCGCGGCGGCGATCTGGGGTACGCGCCAGATGCGCAGATCAGCGGCCTGGCCCAGGCGTATGTCGAGTGGACAGCCCGGGAGCACGGCCTGTCGCTGGACCCCCGCGACGTGGTGGCGACCGCAGACGTGGTGCACGGGCTGGAAGCCGTCCTGGCTACCCTGACCGCTCCCGGTGACCCGGTGGTGGTCACCACTCCGATCTACCCACCCTTCTTGGAGCTCGTCACCGGATCGGGGCGCCGTCTGGTCGAGGTCCCGTTGGTGGCCGACGGGCCCCGGTGGGCACTCGACCTGGACGCGTTGGAGGCCGCGTTCGTCGCCGGGGCACGGGCGTGGCTGGTCTGCTCCCCGCACAACCCGACCGGGTCGGTGCCGAGCCTCGGGGAGCTGATGTCCGCCGCCGAGCTGGCAGCCCGGCACGGCGTGCTGGTGGTGGCCGACGAGATCCACGCGCCGCTGACCTACCCCGAGGCCCAGCACGTACCGCTCGCCGGGTTGCCGGTGCCCGGGCTGTCGGTGGTCACGGTCACGTCCGCGACCAAGGCGTGGAACTTCCCCGCGCTCACGTGCGCGGTCGTGCACACCGCCGACCCCGTGGCCCGCCAGGTGGTCGCCGGATGGCCGGTTCGCCACCGCATGGCGGGGCTGCTCGGCGTGGACGCCAGCGTGGCCGCCTGGCGCGACGGTGGCCCGTGGTTGGGTCAGGTGATGGGCGTGCTGGACGGGAACCGCCGTCGTCTGGCCGGCCTGCTCGCCGAGCACGCGCCCGAGGTGAGGTACCAGGTTCCGCAAGCCACCTACCTGGCCTGGCTGGACCTGCGCGCCTACGGGTTGCCGGCCCCGGCGACATTCCTGCGGGAGCACGGGGGGCTGGCGGTCAACGAAGGCGCCGACTTCGGCCGGCCCGGCCAGGGCTGGGTCCGGCTGAACTTCGCCTGCTCACCCGAGATGCTGACCGACGCGGTCACCCGGCTGGGCCGGGCCATCACGCCCGGCGGCTGACCACCGAATCGCAGGCCGCTTCGAGCGCTCGACGAGCCGGCACGTCCGGCAGCGACGAGAGGGTGTCGCGCGCCCTGTCGGCCCACCGGGCCAGCTCGGCCCGGGCGGTGTCCATGGCCCGGCTGGACCGGAGCCCGGCCAACGCGTCGGCCAGCCGGTGGTCGTCGCGCAGATCACCGTCGAGCAGGGCCCGCAGCGCCGGGTCGTCACCGTCGCGGTGCGCCAGCAGCACCGGCAGGGTGGCGACCCCGGCCCGCAGGTCCGTGCCCACGGTCTTGCCCGACACACCGGGGTCCCCGTCGACGTCGAGCAGATCGTCGGCGAGCTGGAAGGCGACCCCGATCAGCTCACCGTACCGGGTCAGCACCGCCGCCACGTCCGGACCCGCGCCCGAGAACAAGGCGCCGAACCGCCCCGAGGTGGCGATCAGCGAACCGGTCTTCTCGGCCAGCACCGACAGGTAGTGCTCGACCGGGTCGGCCCCGGCCGGTGGGCCGACGGTCTCTCGGATCTGACCGGTGCACAGCCGTTCGAAGGTGCGGGCCTGCAGCCGCACCGCTTCCGGTCCGAGGTCGGCCAGCAGGTCCGAGGCTCGGGCGAACAGGAAGTCACCGGTGAGGATGGCCACCGTGTTGTCCCACCGTGCGTTCGCGCTCGGCGCTCCCCGGCGGACTCCCGCGGCGTCCATCACGTCGTCGTGGTAGAGAGTCGCCAGGTGGGTGAGCTCGACGACGACCGCGGCCGGCACCACCCCCGGGGCCTGCGGGTCACCGAACTGGGCCGCGAGCAGGACCAGCATCGGGCGGAACCGTTTGCCGCCGGCCTGGACCAGGTGCCGGGACGCCTCGGTGACGAACGGGTACGGGCTGGCCGTCGCCACTCGCAGCCCGGTCTCCACCGCGGCCATCCCCTGGGCCAGCCGGCCACGCAGATCCGGGTCGCTGGAGGGAAAGGCGGCCAGCGGGCCTCGCGCCTGGTCGATGCTCACCCTGGGGCTCCCTGCTGGCGGCCGGCCGCGCGGGCCGTCGGTGACGGATCGTCGTTTTGCCGGCATCCCGGGCCGTCGACGGCCCGGGATGCTCAGCGGACGAACAACGAGGCTCGGTTCGCCAGGTCCAGGATAGGCGCGGGGACCACGCCCAGCACGACGGTCACCGCCACCCCGATCGCCACGGCCACCGAGGTGAATGCGCTGGGGATGACGACGGTGGGCCCGTCGGGCGCCGGTGCAGAGAAGAACATCACCACGATGACCCGGATGTAGAAGAACGCCGCCACTGCGCTGGAGAGCACACCGACGATCACCACCGGTGCGGCCCCCGCGTCCAGCGCAGCGGTGAACACGGCGAACTTCCCGGTGAAGCCGCTGGTCAGCGGGATCCCGGCGAAGGCCAGCAGGAACAGCGCGAAAGACCCGGCGACCACCGGGGAGCGCCTGCCGAGCCCGGCCCACTGGGACAGGTGGGTCGCCTCCCCTGCCGAGTCCCGTACCAGGGTGACGATCGCGAACGCCCCGATCGTGGCGAACCCGTAGGTGGCCAGGTAGAACAGGACGCTCGCGGTACCCAGCCGGGTCGCGGCGATCACCGCGGTCAGGATGAACCCGGCGTGGGCGACCGAGGAGTAGGCCAGCATCCGCTTCACGTCGTTCTGGGTGACCGCGAGCACCGAGCCGACGACCATGGTGAGGATCGCCACGCCCCACATGATGGGACGCCAGTCCCAGGTCATCCCGGGCAGTGCCACGTACAGCACGCGGATCAACGCGCCGAAGCCGGCCGCCTTGGTCGCGGTGGCCATGAAGCCGGTGACCGGCGTGGGCGCTCCCTGGTAGACGTCCGGCACCCAGGAGTGGAACGGCACCGCCCCGATCTTGAACAGCAGCCCGACGGTGAGCAGCGCCATGCCGCCGAGCAGCAGCCCGTCGTTGCCCAGCTGCGAGGAAGCCGCGCTGGCGATGGCGGCCAGCCGGAAGGAACCGGCGTAGCCGTAGAGCAGGGCGATCCCGAACAGGAAGAAGCCGGAGGAGTACGCGCCGAGGACGAAGTACTTCATCGCCGCCTCCTGGGAGAGCAGGCGACGGCGACGAGCCAGCCCGCACATGAGGTAGAGCGGCAGCGACAGCACCTCGAGCCCCACGAACATGGTCAGCAGGTCGTTGGCCGCCGGGAAGAGCATCATCCCGCCGACCGCGAACAGGGTGAGCGGGAAGACCTCGGTCGCGGTGATGCCGGCGGCGCTGACCTCTCGCTCCGCGGCGCTGCCGGGTAGCGCCGCGGCCGACCCGGTGAAGGCACCCCCCGGGTCCAGGGCTCGCTCGGCGATGGTCAGCACCGCCAGGAACGCCAGTGCCAGGATCAGCCCCCAGAGGAACAGCGTGGGCCCGTCGATCGCCACCGCTCCTTCGACGACCACCCGGTGGGTCCCGGCCAGCACGACGACCGAGACGAACGCCGCGACGATCCCGGCCAGCGTGATGACCACCTGGGTGACGTGGCGCAGTCCGCGCGGGACGAAGGCTTCCACGAGCACCCCGACCAGGCCCACCCCGAAGATGATGAGCATCGGAGCGATGGCCGCGTACTGGATGGACGGGGTGGGG
This sequence comes from Actinomycetes bacterium, assembly GCA_021793495.1. GTDB lineage: Bacteria > Actinomycetota > Actinomycetes > JAJYSQ01 > JAJYSQ01 > JAJYSQ01. The sequence goes on along the minus strand of JAJYSQ010000135.1, from coordinate 1,188 downwards.
ATGACTCCCACCGCGGCCAGGGTCGTCATGAGCCGGTCCCTTCGCTCGGCCGCGCGGCCACGGTGACGACCGGCGCGGGATCGTGCTCGTGCACGTAGCTCATCGTGCGGTTGACCGACGGGGTGATCACGTTGAGCAGCGGGCTGGGGTAGAAACCGATGGCCACGATGATGGCCAGCAGCGGAGCCACCACCCAGATCTCTCGGGCGTTCAGGTCCTTCATCCCTTCGGTCGCCGCCACCGTGGGCCCGGTCATGGTGCGCCGGTACATCGTCAGGATGTAGATCGCCGCCAGCACGATCGCGATGGTCGCCACCACACCGGCGGCCGGGTACCGGGTGAACGTGCCGACCAGCACGAGGAACTCGCTGACGAAGCTGGACAGCCCCGGCAGCGCGAGGCTGGACATCCCGGCGACCAGGAAGGTCCCGGCCAGCACGGGCGCGACCTTCTGCACCCCGCCGAACGAGTCGACCATCTGGGAGCCGCGGCGGGTGGTCATGAACCCGACGATCAGGAACAGCGCGGCGGTGGTGAAGCCGTGGTTGACCATGTAGAGCGCGGAACCCGCCTGACCCTGGCTGGTCATCACGAAGACCCCGAGCACGATCAGCCCGAAGTGCGAGACCGAGGTGTAGGCGATCAGCCGCTTCAGGTCGGTCTGGCCGATCGCCACCAGCGCCCCGTAGACCAGGCTGACCAGCGCCAGCACGATGATCACCGGAGCAGCCCACCGGGAGGCCGCGGGGAACAGCGGCAGGCACAGCCGCAGCATCGCGAACGTACCCACCTTGTCCATCACGCTGACGATCAGCACCGCACCGCCCGAGGGAGCCTCAGCGGCGGCGTCGGGCAGCCAGGTGTGCAGCGGCCACAAGGGTGCCTTGACGGCAAAGGCGAAGAAGAAGCCGACGAAGATCCACCGTTCGACGTTGGTGCCCAGGTGCAGGCCGACCAGCCGGGCGAACTCGAAGCTGCCGGCCCCGCCCAGCTGTGAGCGGCTCGCGGCGTACAGACCGATGACCGACACCAGCAGGACAAGGCCGCCGAGCAGGCCGTACAGCAGGAACTTCACCGCCGCGTACGACCGGCGGGGTCCGCCGTACCGGCCGATGATGAAGTACATCGGTACCAGCATGACCTCGAACAGCACGTAGAACAGGAACAGGTCCGTGGCGGAGAAGACCG
>JAJYSQ010000134.1 GCA_021793495.1 Actinomycetes bacterium | reverse complement strand
CCGTGGAAGTTGCCGAACTGCCGGCCGCCCACGGTGATCGAAGGCGGGCAGTCGTAGCTGCCGCCCAGGTCGAAGCCCGCCTGCGCGGCTGCGGACGTGGTGACCACCTTGAAGATCGAGCCGGTCGGGAACTGTCCAGCGATCGCCCGGTCGAGCAGCGGAAGGTGGGCGGAGGGGGCCATCAGCCGGTCGTACTGGGCCTGCGAGATGCCCCCGACCCAGACGTTCGGGTCGTAGCTCGGAGCCGAAGCCATGGCGACCACACGCCCGTTGGTCGCGTCGAGCACGACCACCGCGCCGGCCGGGGCGACATACGTGCTCCCCGGTCCACCGGTGGTGTTCGGCAGGCTTCGAGCCCGTTCGAGCGCTGCCTGCAGCTGGGCCTCGGCGACCGCCTGGACCCGGGCGTCGATGCTCGTGACCACGTAGTTCCCCGGCACCGACAGGGCCTGCGTCACGGTGCGGACCACCTGGCCACGGCTGTCCACGGCCAGGCGGGTGACCCCCGGTGTGCCACGCAGGTACGTGTCGTACGCCTGCTCGAGGCCGGACCTGCCCACCAGCTCCCCGGCCACCAGATGCCCGGGGGCACCGGCTGCCTGCGCGGCGAGGTCGGCCGGGGAGACCGGGCCAAGGTAGCCCAGCACGTGTGCGGCGTTTGCCCCGTACGCCCTCGGGTACTGACGCACCGCCTGAACCTCGGCGGTGACCCCGGGAAACTCGTCCTGGCGCTCCATGATCGCCAGCGCCGCCGGCTGGTCCGCGCGCACGGTCAGCGGGATCAGCTGGTAGGGGGAGCCGTTCCAGCACACCCCGACGACAGCCCCCGGCGTCCCGCACAACGTGGTTCGGGCGACGGCCTCGACCCGGGTCATCCCCAGCAGGTCGGCGGTCCGGGCCAGGACCGCGGCTCCCTGGTCGGGCTGGGCCAGCAGCACGGTCCGACTGACCGACACGACCAGCGTGGTGCGGTTCTGCGCGAGCGGGCGACCCTGGTCGTCGAGGATCAGCCCACGCACCGCCGGGGAGGCCACCGTGGTGACCGACATCTGCGCCGCCATCGACCGGTAGGCGGGGCCGGCCACGACCTGGAGGAACCACAGACGTCCGAGCAGCGTGACGACGAGGGACACGACCAGGACCTGCAGGACCGTGAGGCGGCGGCGAGAGCTCTCGCTCACGGTGCTGGCTCCCTCGTGGGCGTCGGTCCTGCGGTCCCTCCGGGTATCGTCCCCAGGCTACCGCTCACCGGGGACCGCCCCCGGGTTCCAACCGCGCGGCCAGGCGCGTGACGACGGGCAGGACGAACGGGGTGAGCACCAGGTCGTACGCCACCCCGGTGACCACCAGCACGGTCAACCGGCTCAGGCCCACCCCGTGCTCACCGAAGATCACCGACAGCGCCGCAAACCCGAGGACCTCCCCGGCCGCCGCGATCGCCACGATCAGGAAGGGAACCCAGACCGACCGTTCGACCTCCCCGCGAGCCCGGCCGACCAGGAAGCCCACGACACAGAAGACCAGGGCCCACTGTCCCAGCGGAGTGACGGTCGGCGGCGCGAGGTCCAGGGCCAGCCCAGCGCCGAACCCGACCGCCATCCCGTGCCGCGGACCGTGCGCCAGGGCCAGCGCCACCACGACCACCAGCAGCAGGTCCGGGGTGGCCCCGGGCAGGTGCAGGCGGGCCAGCACGACCAGCTCGACGACCAGCGCGGTGACCACCAGCGCGACGTCCAGGGCAACCTGCCGCCAGCGCACCTCAGCCTCCGGTCGAACGCGGGCTTGGGTTCGCGCTCGATGACGCGCCCAGGCTGGCACTCGCGGTGGGCGTGGGGGTCGCGCCCGGGCTGGCACTCGCGGTCGGCGTGGGGGTCGCGGTCGGCGTGGGGGTCGGTCGTGGCGGCACGAGGGCGAACCTCGGGTCGGTCCGAGGCGGCTGGACCACCACGCCCACCAGGTACAGCGCGGTGAAGTCGACGTACGGGGTGACCGTCGCCTCACGGGTCAGCGTCCCCGGGGTGAGCGCGACCCGGTCGACCGTGCCGATCGGCACTCCCGCCACGTACGGACGCCCACCGGTGGAGCCCAGGGTCACCAACGGGTCGCCGGGGACCAGCGAAGCGCGCGGGTCCAGCAGCTGGAGGGTCATCGGACCCAGCCCGTTGCCCTGCACGACCCCGATCTGCAGGGAGCCCCCCATCCGGATCGCCACCTTCGTGGACGGGTCGATCGCCAGCACCACCGTGGCCGTGCTGCTCGTGACCGAACGGACCCGCCCGACCAACCCCTGGCCGTCCAGCACCGTCATCTCCGGAGCGATCCCGTCACGGCTCCCGGCGTCGATCGTGGCGGTCCAGGAGAAGCCCTGGGCGGGGGCGATCGCGATCACCTGCGCCGGGACGATCTTGTACTGCCCCAGGCCCGCCAGGTGCAGCAGCGCGTCGAGCTGGGCGGCTCGCGCCCTGGCCAGCGCCGAGGTGCGCAGCTCGGTCCGCAGCTGCTCGTTCTCCCGGGTCAGGGTGGCGATCGTCCGGTTCTTGCTGCCCAGCGACGTCACGTCCTGCCAGGCGCCGGAGATCGGCCGGACTACGGCCGCTGTGACCCGCTCCAGGGGGCCGAACACCCCGGCTCCCAGTCGCCGGAGATCGCCGGCCGGAGAGGCGCTGCCCTGGCGCAGGTTGAGAGTGATCAGGGTGAAGGCGGTCAGCAGGAGCAGGACGAGGATGATCCGGGTGTGGCGATCCCTGCCCATCACGTTCCTATCGCGCGCGGCGGCGCCTCGAGCCGGGCGGGCAGGGTTGTCAGTGGCGCGGTTCGGAGATCAGGACCTGCTGGAGGGCCTCGAACTCCTCGATGCACTTGCCCGAACCCATCGCCACCGCGTCCAGCGGGTCCTCGGCGATGTGGATGGGCATGCCGGTCTCGTGCCGCAGCCGCTCGTCGAGCCCCTTGAGCAGCGCACCCCCGCCGGTGAGCACGATCCCGCGGTCCATGATGTCTCCGCTGAGCTCCGGTGGGCACTTGTCCAGGGTCGTCTTCACCGCGTCCACGATCGCGTTGACCGGCTCCTCGATCGCCTTGCGGATCTCCTCGGCAGAGACCACGATCGTCTTCGGCAGGCCGGAGACCAGGTCACGCCCGCGGATCTCGGCGTGCGGCTCGTCGGGCGTGGGGAATGCCGAGCCAATCGCCATCTTGATCTCCTCGGCGGTCCGCTCGCCGAGCATCAGGGAGTACTCCTTCTTGACGTACGCGATGATCGCGCTGTCCAGCTCGTCCCCGCCGATGCGGATGGACTGCGCGGTGACGATCCCGCCCAGCGAGATCACCGCGACCTCGGTGGTGCCACCGCCGATGTCGACGACCATGTTGCCGGTCGGCTCGTGCACCGGCAGGCCGGAGCCGATCGCCGCGGCCATCGGCTCCTCGATGATGAACACCCGTCGAGCTCCGGCTGCATAACCGGCGTCCTTGACTGCACGCTGCTCGACGCCGGTGATCCCTGACGGGACGCAGACCACCAGGCGTGGCTTGGCCCAGTGCCGACGCTTGTGAACCTTCTGGATGAAGTACCGCAGCATCCGTTCGGTGGTGTCGAAGTCGGCGATCACCCCGTCCTTGAGCGGTCGGATCGCCACGATGTTGCCCGGCGTCCGGCCGATCATCCGCTTCGCCTCAACCCCGACGGCCAGGATCCCGCCGGTGTTCTGGTTGATGGCCACGACCGACGGCTCGTTGAGCACGATGCCGCGCCCTCGCACGTAGACCAACGTGTTCGCGGTCCCGAGGTCGACCGCCATATCCCGGCCGATGAAGGACATCTTGTTCGCCATGAGGGGGTGGGGCCTTCCTCGTCAGACTTACTCGTCGAACTCGTTGCGGTCGCGTTCTGGGCGACCGCGAGGGTGACGCGCGGGCTGGGCACGCCAGGACGTCGCGCCATGGTAACCGTCGAGAGCGCTACCCCCCAAAAGGGCCAGCGTGCACCCCCGCACGGGCTAGCGCGGGCTAGTCGCCAGGGTTGGCCACGAGCCCGGGGAAGAACACGGCGATCTCCCGCTGTGCCGAGCTCACCGAGTCGGACGCGTGGACCAGGTTCTCCCGGTTGGACAACGACAGGTCGCCGCGGATCGTCCCCGGCGCGGCCTGGCGGCCGTCGGTGGCACCGATCGAGGCTCGAACCACCTCGATCGCCTGGTCGCCGGCCAGCACGAGGGCGACCAGGGGGTCGGAGGTGATGAACTCGCGCAACGCCGGGTACCAGGGTTGGTCCAGGTGCTCGGCGTAGTGCCGATCGGCGGTGGCCGCGTCGAGCAGCCGCAGCTCCATCGCGACGAGCCGCAACCCCTTGGCCTCCCAGCGGGAGAGCACGGTGCCGACCAGTCGGCGACGCACGGCGTCGGGCTTGAGCAGGACCAGGGTGCGTTCCTCGGTGGGCATGACGTCCTTCCAGGTGTGACCGGGACGGTCACCGGTGGGGGTCCAGCGGGGTCCAGGAGGGTCGGGGTGGGTGGGCCCGGGCTCACCCGGCCGGCGGACCGGTCTCGGGCCGGGTCGAGACCCCCGCCCGCAACCGGGCCTGGATCGCCTCCCCACGGTGCCCGACCACCAGGGCCGCCACCCACAGGAGGGCGAACAGTCCGCCCATGAAGTACATCGCGGTGACGACCGCCCCGCTGGCGACCAGCACGACCTGCACCAGGCTGGCCACCAGGTAGGTCGCCCGGTATCGCAGCAGGCCCGCCAGCACCAGGCAGGTCAACGCCCCAGCCCCGCCCACGCCGACCACCACGGCAACCGGCAGCCCGGACAGCCCCCTGGCCACCAGCAGCCCGAAGAGCACCACCAGTGCCTCGGAGACGAGCACGGACGCCGCGAGCACCCGCACGCCGGTCAGCCCCCCGGTCCGCACGTCGCGTGGAACAGCCGCGACCTGGCCTGCCCGACGGTCACGACGGAACCGGTGACCAGCACCCCGGACCCGGCGAGCGGCGGAGCACCGAGCATCGCGACGGCTTCGTCCACGGCCGCGCCGACCCCGTCCACCTGCAGCACCCGCTCAGCGCCGAACCGGGCACGCGCCAGCCCGGCAAGCTCGACGGCCGGCATGGACCGGGGGGAGTCCGCGGCGGTGACCACCAGGGCAGAAAGCACCGGCTCGAGGGCGGCGAGGATCCCCGCGGCATCTTTGTCCGCCATCACTCCCAGCACCCCCACGAGCCGGGAGAACGTGAACTCGTCGCGGATCGCCGCCGCGAGCGCCGCGGCGCCGTGCGGGTTGTGCGCAGCATCGAGCAGCATGGTCGGGTGGCGAGCGACCACCTCCAGCCGCCCGGGCGAGCTCACCGTGGCGAACGCCGTCCGCACCACCTCGGGATCCAGCTGCACACCCGACCCGCCACCGACCAGCGCCTCCACGGCCGCCACCGCCGCTGCGGCATTGCTCGCCTGGTAGGCGCCGTGCAGCGGGAGGAACACGTCGTCGTAGCGACCGGCCAAGCCCCGTAGCGTGACCAGCTGCCCACCGTGCGCGATCCGGCGGGCCAGCACCTCGAACTCCGAGCCCTCCCGGACCGCGCGGGCCCCGACGTGACGCACCTGCTCGTCGAGCACCACGTCGACCACCGGTTCCTGGTGGGCGACAACTGCCACCGCGCCCGACTTGATGATCCCGGCCTTCTCCGTCGCGATCGCCTCGAGCGTCGATCCCAGGAAGCGGGTGTGGTCGATCGCGACTGGAGTGATCACAGCCACCCCCGCGTCGACCACGTTCGTCGCATCCCACGTACCGCCCATCCCGACCTCGACGGCCGCGGCCCCGACCGGGGCACCGGCGAACGCGGCAAACGCCATCGCGGTGAGCACCTCGAAGAAGGAGAGTCTCCGGGCCCCTGGCTCAGCCTCGACCAGGGCC
>JAJYSQ010000133.1 GCA_021793495.1 Actinomycetes bacterium | reverse complement strand
TCGACGCCGGGGCAACCGTGCGGCACCCGGGGGGCGGCCCGTCACGGGGGGGTCGAGGGACACGCGCGGCTTCCTCTGCTCGGTAGGGCTGCGGGGTGGAGCTGCTCGCCGGTGGTGCTGGGCGGGCCCCTACCCCGCCGGACAGGCCGGGACGCCCCCGACCCCCGTACGTAGCGCGGTCAGTGACTGGACCGCACCGCTCAGCGTGGTGACCCGTACCAGCCGCAGCCCCGGGGGGACGGAACCCACCGCCTGGGCGCAGTTGCCCGCCGGAACCAGGAATACCGCGGCCCCCGCATCCCGGGCCGCCACCAGCTTCTGCTGGATCCCACCGATCGGTCCAACCGTACCGGCAGCGTCGATGGTGCCGGTGCCGGCGATGAACTTCCCGCCGGTCAGGTTGTCCGCGGTGAGCTTGTCGATGACCCCCAGGGTGAACATCAACCCGGCACTGGGTCCGCCGACGTCGGGCAGGGAGATGCGCACGGTGAACGGTGGGGCGTACCGATCGGACAAGGCGACGCCGATGAACGCCCGGGTCGGGGACTGCGGGTCGGGGATCGTCGTCAGGGTGACCGAACGGACCGCCCCGGCCCGCCGGACCTGCAGGGTCACCGAGCTGCCCGGGCGCAGCCGGGAGACGGCCGCGCGCACCTGGGCGGACGAGGACACGGCCGTGGAGTCGACCCGCAGGATGCTGTCACCGACCCGGAGCCGTCCAGCCGCCGGAGTGCCCACAACCACCTGGGCCACTACCACGGTGGACGGTACCGTGATCCCGAGGTACCGCAGGGCGGCCACGGTGGCGTCCTGCTGTGACCCGGTCATCTGGGCGAGGTTCTGCGCCACCACCTGAGAGCTGGACTGCCCGGGAGGGAAGACCTCTCCCTCGGGCACGACCGCGCGGGTCGGGTCCGACCAGGCGCGCAGCGCGGCGAGCAGCCCAACCGGGTCACCGGGACCACCGGTCACGTCGATGGTGACGAGCTGCAGATGCCCGTCGGTCGGATAGGTCGGGTGCCCGGTGATCGTGATCAACGGCTTGCCGGCGATGCTGCCCAAGGTGTTCGCCGTCGGCCCGGGCCCGAGGATCACGTACGGCACCGGGAGCAGCGCAGCGGCCACGAGCAGGACCACCAGCAGGACCGCGGACACCGACACGGTCCGGGTGCGTGGTGACATGCGAGGAAGCCTACGAGGCGGCGCGATCGTGCCCGTGCCCGGTACGAACCCGCGACGGGTGCTCCATGGCGTCCCGGAACCGCCGGTAGGCCTCGACGGTGTCCATCGGGTCGGCGGGCGCGCGCGGGCGTCCGGCCCAGATCACCCAGAGGATCGCCAGGAGGGTGGCCACCACGGGGATGATCCACCAGACCATCGCCGCCATGAACCACCTCGTCGTCGCACGGAAACTGTCGCTCGGTCCGCCGAGCACCGCGAAGTCCCTGCGTCGGCACGGACCTGAGTTCTAGGGTAACCCGGCTCGCAGGCCCCGGCGATCAGGTCGCCGCACCCACCCACTCCTCGGTGCCATCGGCGAACACCTGGTGCTTCCAGATCGGCACCTGGGACTTGACGTCATCGACGAGGCGCCGGCAGACCGCGAAGGCGTCCACCCGGTGCGCGCAGGCCACGGCCGCCACGATCGCCACGTCCCCGACCTGCAGCGGCCCCACCCGGTGCAGCACCGCGCCGGCGAGAACCTGTGGGTCCGACAAGGCGCGGTCGGCCACCTGGTGGAGCACCCGTTCGGCGCTGGGGTGCGCACTGTAGGCCAGCTGGCGCACGGGCCGAGAGCCATCGTGGTCGCGTACGGTCCCGACGAACACGGCAAGCCCACCGGCCCGCGGGCCGGCAACCGCCTCCAGCACCTCGTCGACCGTCAGCGCCGTGGCTCGTATCTCGGCCAGACGGAGCCGCTCCCCGACCTGCTGCTGACCCACCGGTTCGGGCTGACCCACCGGTTCGGGCTGACCCACCGGTTCGGGCTGACCCACCGGTTCGGGCCCCACGCGGGCTATGCGGTCCACGTCAGCAGCGTAGGCCCCGCTCGAGGCAGGTCAGCGGCGCCTTCGTCGGGCGGCCCGGACCAGCGCTGCGGTACCGGCCATCGCCACGGCCGCACCGGTCGCGCCGATCGCGGCGTCCTTGGCCTCCCACCGGTGTCCGGGCGACGAGGTCACCGCCACCTGGTCCAGGACCTGGCGGAGCAGGGCGGCGTTGTCGTACGCCGGGTTCCACCCCGCACGTCGCGCCCGGGTCGACGGCACGACCCAGGGGTGCACCACGTACGCCAGAGCCCCCGGCGTGCCGACCAGCACGCCGAGCCGGTGCAGACGAGCCGCCGTGGTGAAGGCAAGGCTGGCCGGCAGCTCGATCCGCGGCGACCCAGCCAGCCGCTCCACCTCGGCCTGCTCCAACCACCCCTCGCTGGCCACGGTCAGGGGTCCAACCACGTCCTCGGCGACCACGAGGCTCACCAGGGCAGCCAGGTCCGCGACATGGCAAAACTGCCAGCACGGCCGGGTCCCGCGCACGGCCAGCAGCCGGGTGGCCGAGAAGTGCCGAGCAGCCAGCCCGACGACCCCAGGGCCGACGAGCATCGCCGGGCGCACCACCGTGACGCGTAGGCCGGGATGGACCTCCCCGGCCCGGGCCGCCAACCGCTCCACCTCCAGGATCTCGTCGATCAGCGGACCCATCCCCTCCGCCTGAAGCGGCGCGTCCTCCGGCAGCGGAACTGGATTGTCCGCACGCGCTCCATACACCATGGCTGTGGTGATCAGCACCACCCGAGGTACGGCGACAGCGGCCGCAGCGGTCAGCAGGGTCTGTGCGGTACGCAGGACCCGTTGCGCTCCGGCGGACCCACCTCCAGGCTCGGCGACCGCGTGCACCAGCACGTCGGCCCCGGCCAGCGCCTGCGCCACCGACGGGTCGCACAGGTCGACGGTGTCGTCCAGAGCGACCACTGACTGCGCAGAGAACTGCTCGCGCAGCTGGAGCAGCAGGGCCGTGCCCAGCGCGGTACCGGATCCGGTCACGGCCACCCGTGGGTGGGACCGCACGGTGGTGCGCCCAGAGCGAACCGCCGCGACGTGGGTCGGCGACATCCCTGTCCCCGGGCTACCGTGGGGACGAGGCGCACGACGCCCGGAGGGCATGGCCGTCATGCCCTCATCCTGCCAACGATGGAGGATCCGTGAACAACGTGCCCTTCGGCTTCGGATCCGCCACCGACGGTGGGGACGACGACGAGCAGCCCTCGCAGCACCCCGGTGGAGAACCGGCGGAGCCGGGTCCCCCGGGGGGGCAGCCACCGGTCAACGCGAACCCGTTCGGGGCCCTGTTCGGCGGTGCGCTGCCCCCCGGGTTCACCGGTCCCGGCGGAGAGCTCGACCTGGGTGCCGCGCTGAGCCAGCTGGGCCAGGTGTTCGCCTGGACCGGCGGGCCGGTGAACTGGGACCTGGCTCGGGACACCGCCCGGCAGATGGCCGCAGGTGGCAACGACCGATTCCTCGGGCAGACTGACGTGGCACAGGTCCGGGAGGCCGTGCGCCTGGCCCAGCTCTGGCTCGACGAGTCGACGGCGTTCCCGTCCCAGGAGTCCTCACCGGTCGCCTGGAGCCGAGCCGAATGGATCGAGTCCACCCTGCCGGTGTGGCGATCGCTGGTCGATCCGGTGGCCGAACGTGTGGTGACCGCGATGAACGACGCGATCACCACGTCGATCAACGGCGCGCTCCCACCGATGATGGGCCAGGACCCGTCGCTGTCCGAGCAAGCCCGGGCCATGACCGGGCCGTTGGCCGGGATGATGCGGTCGATGGGAGGCGCCATGTTCGGCGCCCAGATCGGTCAAGCCCTCGGGGCCCTGGCCACCGAGGTGGTGGGCTCGACCGACGTCGGCATCCCGCTCGGCTCCGGATCGCACCCGGTACTCGTCCCGGCCAACGTGGCGGCCTTCGGTGCCGACCTCGGGGTGCCGGCGGACGAGGTCCGGCTCTACCTGGCGCTCCGCGAGGTCGCCGCCGTCCGGCTGTACGCCCACGTCCCATGGCTGCGCGCGCGCCTGCTGGGCGCGATCGAGCAGTACGCGGCCGGGATCCACGTGGACTCCGCACGCATCGAGCAGGCCGTCTCCGGGTTGGACCCCAGCAACCCGGCTGCGATCCAGGAGGCGTTGGAGTCCGGTCTGCTCGAGCCGGAGAACACCCCCGCCCAAGAGCAGGCGCTCGCCCGGTTGGAGACCCTGCTCGCTCTGGTGGAAGGCTGGGTGGATGAGGTCGCGCACGCCGCAGCCGCCACGCACCTGCCGTCGGCAGCCGCGTTGCGCGAGACCGTACGTCGTCACCGGGCCACCGGCGGACCCGCGGAGCAGACCTTCAGCGCCCTCGTCGGCCTGGTCCTGCGGCCCCGGCGCCTGCGGGAGGCGGCGGTCCTGTGGGGACAGCTGACCCAGGCCCGCGGGATCGAGGGCCGGGACGCGGTGTGGAACCACCCGGACCTGCTGCCCGACGCCGAGGACCTGGACTCCCCGGACCGGTACGTCAGCGGCGCCGGTGCCAGCACGACCGAGCTGGACGAAGGTCTCGCCCGGCTGCTCGACGGACCGCCCGCCGACCTCGACGGGCCCCGTCCGGACGAGCCCGGTGACCCGTCCTGACGAGCAGGCCGGCACACGCGACCTGCAACGTGCCGCCCGTGCCGCCCTTGCGTCGTGGACGGCTCCCGATCCGGCGGCCGAGAGGCTGCGTCACCACGCGCTCGCCCTGCTCGATGAGCACCCCGACGCCACCCGCCGGGACCGCCGCCCCGAGCACCTGACCGCCAGCGCGCTGCTGGTCGAACCCCGCCACGAGCGCACCCTGCTCACCCTGCACCCCAAGGTCGGCCGGTGGCTGCAGCTCGGCGGGCACTGCGAGGCGGACGACTCTTCGTTGGCCGCAGCGGCCCGCCGTGAGGCGGTCGAGGAGAGCGGGATCGACAGGGTGCAGATCGACCCCGTTCCGCTCACGCTGGACCGGCACACGGTGAGGTGCGGGGCAGGGGACGCCATCCACCTGGACGTCCAGTTCCTCGCCCTGGCCCCTGCCGCGGCCCACGAACGGTGCAGCGGTGAGTCCCTCGCGTTGGCGTGGTTCGCACTGGACGACCTGCCCGACGAGGTCGACCTCTCGGTCGCCCGGCTGGCCGAGCTGGCTCACCACCGGTTGCTCAGTCGTCGGTCAGCGTCCGACCAGCAAGCCGCTCCAACGCCTTGACCAGGGCGTGGTTGCCCTCGGCACCCAGCCCTGCCTGCTGCAGCGTGCGGTAGAGCTGGAACACCATCCCCGTGCCCAGCAGCGGCACCCCGTACTCGTCGGCGGCCTGCAGGACCAGCCGGAGGTCCTTCTGCTGGAGGTCGATGGTGAAACCGGGAGCCCAGTCCCCGGCCACCGCAGATGGGCCCCGGTGGCTGAGCATCCACGACCCCCCGGCCCCACCAGCGACCGCGTCGATCACCGTCGCCGGGTCGAGCCCCCCTGCCTTGGCCAGCAGGAGGGCTTCGGAGACCCCGAGCATCGTGACCACCACGAGCACCTGGTTGACGAGCTTGGCTACCTGACCAGACCCGGCTGGCCCGAGGTGGGTGATGCTGCGACCCATCAGCTCCAGGTAGGGCCGGACTCGCTCCAGGTCCGACAGGTGGCCGCCGACCATGATCGACAAGGTCCCGGCTGCAGCCCCCTCCGATCCTCCGGACACCGGCGCGTCCAGGAACCCGATGCCCACGCCGGCCAGCTGGTCGGCCATGACCTGGGTAGCCCGAGGACTGATCGTGCTCATGTCGACCACGAGCGTCCCGGGGCGTGCTCCGCGGGCGACCCCCTGCTCGCCGAAGACCACGTCCCGCACGTCCGAGGTGTCGGACACGCAG
>JAJYSQ010000132.1 GCA_021793495.1 Actinomycetes bacterium | reverse complement strand
CAGCACCTCCCACGAGCCCTGGTCGACCGCCAGCGCCTTCGGGAACGGCGTCACCTGCACCGTGGCCGGATCGATGGCGCTCGCCTCGTCGGTGAGGTACCGCCACCCGGCGCGCATCAGCCCGGCCACCGTCGTGGTCTTGCCGGACTCCATCGGCGCCGGCAGCACCACGCCGACCCCGTCGCGCTCGGCGGCCGCGGCGTGCAGCACGACGTGCGTCGGCGTGGTCGCGGCGACCACCGTGTTGTTGAAGTGCCAGAGCAGCATGGCCACCGCGTACGAGCGGTGCCCGGACCCCTCGATCTCCGCGCCGTCCCGGGTCAGCACGACCGGTGCCCCGTCCATCGCGCGGTGCAGGCCGAAGCAGACCGTGCGTCTGCTGGCCGGTACGCCGTCGCCGGCTGGCACCCCGGCTCCTGCTGGGTCGACCACCTCGAGCCCGGAGAAGGTCCGCAGCAGGTACGGCTGGAGCTCGGCAACGTCGGTCTCGACGCGGAAGCGCAGCCCGAGCGCCTGGTAGGTCGGGGTGGACCACGCCTGGGTGGCCTCTGCCGGCGTCGCCGCCGACGTCTCCGCCGACGCCTGGAGTGGCGCGATGCTCACCGTTGGCCTCACCCCGGCACCTCCACCAGCACCTCGCGGACCGCCGTGGCCTGCCCGCCGGCCTCGACCACCAGCCGTGCCACTCGCCGCGCCACCTCGTCGTCCATGTGCGACCACAGCGGTGGGGAGATGACCTGCGAGGCCAACCGGTCGGTCACCGGCAGGGCACGCTGCTGGCCGCCGTCCGACGGCAGGCCGTCCGACGGCACGCCGTCCGACGGCAGGCCGGCATAGGCCTGCTGCCGGTGGATCGGCGGGGCGTAGTAGTGCCGGGAGTCCACGCCCTCGGCGCGCAGCACGCGGGCCAGCTGGGCGGCGTTCAGCCCGTACGGCTGCGCGTCGACGACCAGCGTGAGATCCTTCCGGGTCGAGACGTCGCCGCGCCCCGGGTCGACGATGCGCACCCCGGGCACCCCGTCCAGCTCGGCGCGGAACACCTCGACGAGCTCGTTGCGCCGGGCCACCCGGGCGTCCAGGTGCTCCAACGAGAACAGCGCCATGGTCGCGTGCAGCTCGGACATCCGGGCATTGATCCCGGGGAACTCGCAGTCGTAGGAGCCGGGGTTGCCGTAGTCCCGGCCGATCCGCACGGCGCGGGCCAGCTCGGCGTCCTCGGTGGCCACGATCCCACCCTCGCCCGCGGACATCACCTTCGTGGGGGACAGGCTGAACACCTCGACCGTGCCGAATCCGCCGACCGCCCGGCCGGCCCGTGCCGAGCCGAGGGCATGCGCGGCGTCGTAGACCAACGGGATGCCGTGCTCGGCGGCCAGCTCGGCCAGCGCCTCGGTCTGCGCGGGAGTGCCGTAGACGTGCGTGGCCGACAGGGCGGCGGCCGGGCGACCCTCGGCTGCCAGCCGGCCCAGCACCCCGGCCGCATCGACCGGGTCCAGGGTCAGGTCGGACTCACGGGCCTCGGCGAACGTGGGCGTGCCTCCGGCCCAGTGCACCGCGTGCGCGCTGGCCGCGAAGGTGAAGCTGGGCAGCACGACCGGGCCACGCACCCCGAGGGCCTGGTAGGCCAGCATCAACCCGGCGGTGCACGAGCCCACCGCGACCACGTGCCCGACGTCCAACCGGTCGGCGAGGCGTTCCTCCAGCTCGCGCACCCGGGGACCGTTGGTCAGCAGCCCGGTGGCCAGCACCGCCGTCAACCGGGCTGCCAGCCCCGGCACGTCCTCGATCGTCGGGCGGACCAGGGGGAGACCGTCCGGGAAGGCCGGTGGCCCGCCCAGCACGGCCAGGCGACCGGTTCCGGTGGTGGTGCTCATACGGGGGTGCTCGCCTTTCGCAGAGGAAGTGCCGCGGGCTGCTCGTGGCGCCATGGCCGCAGGCAGAGAAAGAGCAGGAAGAACGGGTAGAGCTGGGCGCGCTCCCGGGCGATGATGCCGTAGTTGCCGAACCGGGAGAACGCGTAGATGAACTCCACGGAGTAGACCAGGGCCATGATGACGAACGGGTTGCGCAGGTGGTGCCGCACGGCGGCGAACCGTCGCCAGGACAGCGCGGTCGCCCCCATCAGGAACACGCCTTCCATCCCGGTCAGCAGCACCTGGATGTTGTGCGACTCCCAGGGGAACGGGCGGAACAGCACGGTGACCGCGCCGACCGGGAACTCCAAGGGGTTGTGCACCGGGGTCGGGGTGAACGAGGAGCCGCCGATGGTGGTGTTCACCCCGGCCGTGTGGATGACGTGCTGCACCGAGGTGACGCTGAGCGTGGTCAGGCCGAAGAAGCTCTTCGCCTTGTTGATCACGACGAACCCGGCCACCAGCAGCAGCACGATCCCCAGGGTCTTGAAGATCGGGGACAGCACGGTGGCCCGGGGCCCGGCCGGGCGCAGCAGGTACCCGATGAACAGCGCAGCGAACAGGATCGCGGTCATGTTCGGCCGGACGATCGCGGTGGCCACCAGCCCGGCGGCCAGGATCGGGTACGCCCCCCGGCGGGAGCGGAACAGCCGGGCCGCACCGTACGTGCTCAGCCCGATCCCCATGCACATCCAGGCGTCCTTGCCGATGCTCGACGGCCAGAACAGCATCGTGGGCAGGAAGAACACGAACAGGGCGTAGCGGAAGTGGTCCACCTCGGGAACAGCGAGCTTGACCGCACGGTAGTAGAGGTACAGCCCCCAGAAGCCGATCCAGGAGAACACGATGTACCCACCGAGCGTGGTGTTCCCGGTGAACACGTAGATGATCCCGGTGATCACCTGCAGTGTGTTGGTCCCGGTGACCGTGCTGGGGGGGCCGATGAAGTGCAGGTGGCGGTACGCGTTGGCCAGCATGGCCCCGGCCCCGGAGTAGCCCGAGGCGTCGGCCACCCCGCCGTAGAGGATGAACCCCATCCCCCATCGGGGGATCGCCATCACCAGCTTGGCGATCAGCGCCCAGAACAGCACGGTGGCCAGGCGCGGGTCGTCCTCATGACGGGCCATGACCGACAGCAGCGGCATGCTCAGAGCGAGGAGGATCGGCAGGACGAACAGCCCGCCCCACACGTCGTACCCGGAGCGGTTCATCGCGTAGAACGCGATGGCGGCATAGGCCCCCACCCCGGCCAGCACCAGCATCGAGGCCTGGGACTCCCGCCACCGCCAGCGGAGCAGGTCCAGCGGGCGCGCCCGAGCGTCGGGGGCGTCCAGCACCCACCGGCCACTCACCGCGGTCCTCGTATCCCGCCCCAGGCCCGCCGGGCGCGGACGGTCAGCGACCCGTGCCGGGACCGGCCCTGCGCGTCGCTCAGCGGGGCAAGGTGCGCCGCCAGGAAGCCGGCCCGCTCTCGCCAGCCGGCGAGGGTGCGCAGCGTGGCCCACGCGCCCGGGGCGTCCGCCGAGTGACCCGATCGGTAGACCTCCAGTGTCCGCGCCGACCAGGCATCCGGTGCGTACCGGCGGGCCCAGCTGCTCAGCGTGGTCTCGTCGGCGACCTGCAGGGTGGTCCAGGCGACCCGGACCGCGTGCGCCACCACCGCCTCGGCCCGCCACCGACCGGCCATCTCGAGGGTGGCACGGGGGTCCAGATCTGGGTCGAGCGTGAGCTGGACGATGTCGCGGACCGTGGACAGCCGGGCCGGGCCCTGGCCGGTGCCGACGGTGGCGTGGAAGCAGGCGTGCAGCAGCCGGGCCTCGCGGGCCAGGGCCTGCACGGCGTGCCCACCGAGGACGAACGTGTCGGTGTCGGCCCACAGGTCGGCCTCGGACACCAGCACCGCGTAGGGGCCCGACACGAACGTCCGGTGCAGGTCCAGCTCGAGCCCCTCGGGGCTGACCAGGGTCGTGCCCTTGCCGAACCGGCGGTCGTACCCGGGCCGGAGCTCGGGTTGGCACCGGGTGAGTCCGCCGTGGGTCAACGCGGCGACGGTGGCGTCGATGTCGGTGCCGCGTACCAGCAGGTCCACGTCACCGTAGCTGCGCAGGCTCGGGTCCGGGTAGTCCAGGTGGGCGGCCGCGGCACCCTTCAGCACGCGGTGGGTGATGCCCGCGTCGACGAGCAGCCGGTGGGTCGCCACCAGGAAGCCGTCCAGCCGTAGGCAGCTGGCCATCGCTGCGGAGTGCGCCTCGAGCGAGTCCTGCCGCTGGTCGTCGGTGGCCGGGATCCGACCGGTCTCGATGGACTCCAGCAGAAGCCCGGTGATCCGGTCCTCGGCACAGGCCTGCAGCAGCGCGGCGAAGTCGGACTCCTCGAGTGGCTCCCTCGGGGCGTCGAGGGTGCAGCCGAGCAGGCCGACCGTGGCGGCCAGCGTCCGCAGCTCGCGGGGGTCGGCGTCCAGCAGGGCGGTCACGGATCGACCTCGGCGACCGCACCGGCGGTACGCAGCCGGGCGACCGCGTCGCGAACCGCAGGATCGACCTCCGCGACCGGGACCCGAAAGACGCGGGCCACCTCGGCGACCAGCTCGTCGATCCGGTGGGGGCGCTCCAGCAGCTGCCACAGGACCGGCGCGGACCCGGACAGGCGTACCAGCTCGTTGCCGGGCGCCCCGGCTGCCGGGGTGGGGACCCCGAGCACCAGGACCTCCCCGGGCAGGGTCCGCCACAGCGCCGCCGGGGTGCGCACGTACGCCCGGGGCCCGGTCATCTACAGCACCTCGACCGTCGGTCCGGCCCGGTGACGGGCGGCTCCCCGGGCGTCGAACAGCAGGCGTGCCTGGTCGGCCAGCGCGTCGATGTCGTAGGAGTCGTGCGGGGTGAGCAGCAGGACCGCGTCGGCCTCGGCGATCGCCCTCGGGGTGAGCGCCTTGCGGGTGAGCGTGACCCCGTGCTCGTCGATCCGTGGCACGTACGGGTCGTGGTAGGACACCTTCGCACCGCGGCGGGCGAGCTGGGCGATCACCTCGATGGCCGCGGACTCCCGCACGTCCCCGACGTTCGGCTTGTAGGTGACGCCGAGGACGAGCAGTCGCGCCCCGGTGATCGCCAGCCCGTGCCGGCCGAGGGCGTCGATCACCCGGCGGGTGACGTACTCCGGCATGCCGGCGTTGATGTCCTGCGCCATCTCGACCATCCGGAACGGCTTGCCGGTGTCCCGTCGGGACTGCCACGCCAGGTAGGTCGGGTCCAGCGGGATGCAGTGCCCACCGACCCCGGGGCCGGGGGAGAACGGCATGAAGCCGAACGGCTTGGTCGCCGCGGCGTCGATCACCTCCCAGGTGTCGATGCCCTGTTCGGCGCAGAGCATCGCGAGCTCGTTGACCAGCGCGATGTTCACCATGCGGAAGGTGTTCTCCAGCAGCTTGGCCATCTCCGCGGCGCGCAGGCTGGACAGCGGCATCACCTCCTCGACCACCTGGGCGTAGAAGGCGGCCGAGGCCCGGGTCGAGTCGGTGTCCAGCCCGCCCACCACGCGCGGGGTGTTGGCCAGCCCGTACTTCGGGTTGCCCGGGTCGATGCGCTCGGGGGAGTACCCGAGCAGGAAGTCGCGTCCGGCCCGCAGCCCGCCGGCCTCCAGCAGGGGCTGGAGCACCTGCTCGGTGGTCCCCGGGTACGTGGTGGACTCCAGGATCACCAGGGCACCCGGGTGCAGGTGCGGGGCGATGTCCCGGCCGGCCGACTCGATCCACCGCAGGTCGGGTCGGTGCTCGTGGACCGGGGTCGGTACGCAGACCAGCACGACGTCGGCCTCGGTGACCACCGCGGGGTCGGTGCCGAAGGTCAGCCGCCCGGTCTCGATCGCCAGCGCGACCACCTCGTCGGAGACCCCGGGGACCACGTTGCGTCCGGCGGTGAGCCCGGCGATCCGGTCGGGGTCGGCATCCACCCCATGGACCCGCATGCCGACCGTGGCGGCGCCGGCGGCCACGGACAGCCCGACGTACCCCTG
>JAJYSQ010000131.1 GCA_021793495.1 Actinomycetes bacterium | reverse complement strand
CGTCGGTGCTGTAGACCGAGGAGCGAGAGTTGGCCGGGGACGTGGTGAATCCGACCTGGTTGTTGACCACCACGTGCACCGTTCCCCCGGTGCGGTACCCCCGAAGCTGGGACAGGTTCAGCGTCTCCGCCACCACGCCCTGCCCGGCGAATGCCGCGTCGCCGTGCACCAGCACCGGCAGCACGGTGTACCCCTGCTCGCCGCCACCCCGGTTGATCGTGTCCTGGTAGGCACGGACGATCCCCTCCAGGACCGGGTCGACCATCTCCAGGTGCGAGGGGTTCGCGGCCAAGGAGACGGTCGTGGTCGCCCCGCTCGGGGCGGTGAACTGCCCCCGGGTCCCCAGGTGGTACTTCACGTCCCCGGAGCCCTGGACCGACCCTGGGTCCTGGTCGCCCTCGAACTCTCGGAAGATCTGCGCGTAGCTCTTGCCGGCGATGTTCGCCAGCACGTTCAGCCGTCCGCGGTGCGCCATGCCGACCACCACCTCGGGCAGGTGTTCGTCGGCGGCTGCGGAGAGCACGGCATCCAGCAGCGGGATGAGTGTCTCGGCGCCCTCCAGGGAGAACCGCTTCTGCCCCACGTACTTGGTGTGCAGGAAGGTCTCGAAGGCCTCGGCCGAGTTCAGCCGGCGCAGGATGCGCAGCTGTTCGTCCCGCTCCGCCCGGGTGTGACCGTGCTCGACCCGCGACTGGATCCAGGCGCGTTGCTCCGGGTCCTGGATGTGCATGTACTCCACGCCGACGGTCCGGCAGTACGAGTCGCGCAGGACTCCCAGGACGTCGCGCAGCTTCATCATGGGAGTGCCGCCAAAACCTCCGGTGGCGAACTCCCGCTCGAGATCCCACAGCGTCAGCCCGTGGTTGACGATGTCCAGGTCGGGGTGTCGGCGCTGGCGGTACTCCAACGGGTCCGTCTCGGCCATCAGGTGCCCGCGGACCCGGTAGGCGTGGATGAGCTCCTGGACCCGCGCGGTCTTGTTGACGTCCTCCTCGTGCGAGGCGGAGATGTCGGTCTCCCAGCGGACCGGCTCGTAGGGGATGCGCAGGGCGCGGAAGACCTCGTCGTAGAAGCCGTCCTCGCCCAGCAGCAGCTGGTGGATCCGGCGGAGGAACTCCCCAGACTGGGCACCCTGGATGATGCGGTGGTCATAGGTGGAGGTGAGCGTGAGCACCGTCGAGACCGCGTGCCGGTTGATGGTCTCCGGCGAGGCGCCCTGCCACTGCGCCGGGTACTCCATCGCTCCGACGCCGATGATCGTGCCCTGCCCGGCCATCAGCCGGGGCATCGAGTGAACCGTGCCGAGCGTGCCCGGGTTGGTCAGGCTGAGCGTGGTCCCGGCGAAGTCGTCGACCACGAGCCGCCCGCCACGGGCCCGACGGATCAGGTCCTCGTAGGCGGCCCAGAATGCGGAAAAGTCCATCGCCGCGGCATTCTTGATGCACGGGACGACGAGTGACCGGGTGCCGTCCGGCTTGGCCAGGTCGATCGCGATACCCAGGTTCACCTGCTCAGGAGCGACGAGCACCGGCTTGCCGTCGACCACCGAGAAGCCGTGGTTCATCTCCGGGACGGTCGCCAACGCCCGCACCACGGCGTACCCGATGAGGTGGGTGAAGGAGACCTTGCCGCCGCGGCTGCGGGAGAGGTGATTGTTGATCACGATCCGGTTGTCGCTGAGCAGCTTGGCCGGGACGGCACGCACGCTGGTCGCGGTCGGCACCGCCAGCGAGGCTTCCATGTTCGTCACCGTCCGGGCCGCGGACCCGCGCAGCACCGTGGTGCTCGCGCCGCCGGTGCTCGCCGGCATGGTCGCCAACGCGGCCTTGGGCGGATCGGCGGGGGTCGGGCGTGCCGTCGGGGTGGTCCCGGCCGGGCCGGTGGCCGGTGCGGGCTGCCCGTCGGCCGGGGTGGGAGCGGGCACGCGTGCCTCGACAGCGACGTGAGCCGCGGCCCCGGCGGTGCCGTTGGACGCGCCTGCCCGGTCCGGCACGGTCCGGTCGGGCACGGTCTGGGCGGGCACGGTCCGGTCGGCCGGGTGGTAGTCGGCGAAGAAGTCCCACCAGGCCGGGTCGACCGTCGACGGGTCGTGCAGGTACTGCTGGTACAGCTCCTCGACGAGCCACTCGTTGGGCCCGAACGTGGTCAGCGCGTCATGGGTGGGGGTCTGGGACACGGCGGGGATCGCCCTCTTCCGCTTCCTCGGTCGTTGTGCCCCGCCGTGGGCCGGCCGGGACGGATCCGAGTTCCCAGGTTAGTCCGTGCTCCGGCCCTGCGGTCTCGGCCCTGCGGTCTCGGCCCTGCGGTCTCGGCCCTGCGGTCTCGGCCCTGCGGTCTCGACCTGTGGTCTCGGACCCGGGTCGCCTCGGGCCCGAGACCGGGTCAGGTCAGGTCAGGTCACGTCACGGCGCAGCGTGGTGAACGTCCCGGCTGCGGCAAACAGGGCGCCCCAGGCGAGCAGCACCAGGGCGCCGGCCCACCACGGCAGCTGATCGGCACCCGTGCTCACCCCGGCCACGATCGCTGACGAGGCCTGGGTGGGCAGGAACTTGGCCACGACTCCGGCGTGTACCACGTTGAGCAGCAGCGCGAGCAGCCCTTCGAGCAGGATGAGCCCGACGATCCCGGTGACCACGGCGGCGATCTGGTTGCGGATCAGGATCCCCAGGCCGAGGCCGAGCGCTCCCCAGATCGCCGTGCCGAGCACCGTCAGCCCGACCGCTCCGGCGACGGAGGTGGACGCCAGCCCCACCGGGTATCCGCGGATGGCCAGGGTGCTGGCGCCGGCCACCGCCGCGACGACCGCCGCGACGACCGCGTACACGAGGCCCATGAGCGCGGCTGCGGCGAGCTTGGCCACCACGACGCGGGTGCGGCGCGGGGTGACGAGCAAGGTGTGGCTGATGGTCTGGTGGCGGTACTCCCCGGTGATGATCAGGGTCCCCAGGACGAGGACGAACGTGTAGGCGGGGGAGAACCCGGCGGTGTAGATGCTGCGCAGCATGGCCGGGTCGGTGGCCGCCGGCAGCCCGGGTCGCCCGCCGGCTGCGCCCAGCCCGGCCGTGGCGGCGGTGGCCACCGACCCGATCGCGGTCAGCCCGACGACCCCGAGCAGCAGCCCCCACCACACCCGGGTGGTCCGGATCTTCAACAGCTCGGCAGCGAGCAGGCGGTTCATGGCTGCACCGGCGCAGGGTCGGTGGGCACGAGGGGTGCCGGTGGCGAGGCGCCGGTCACCAGCGAGAGGAAGACCGCCTCCAGGTCGTCGGTCTCGGTGTACAGCTCGTGGACCTCCACCCCGGCGGCGTACGCGGCGTGCCCGACGCGCTCGGGGAGGACCTCCGGCACCCGCCAGGCGCCGGGGGTGCCGGCCGGGGTGGGCCGGGGCAGCCCCGCACCGGCCAGGGCGTCGGCGAGCCGTTCGGGCGTCGGGGTGCGCACGATCGTGGCCGCACCGCGACGCAGCTCGGCCAGGGGGGCGGCGCGGACCAGCCGTCCGTCGGCGATGATCACCACGTCGTCGACGGTCTGCTCCACCTCGGCCAGCACGTGGCTGCTGACCAGCACGGTCCGCCCGGAGGCCGCCAGGTGGCGCAGGAACCCCCGCAGCCACGCGATCCCTTGAGGGTCCAGGCCGTTGGCGGGCTCGTCGAGGATGAGCACCGGTGGGTCTCCGAGCATGGTGGTCGCCAGACCCAGCCGCTGGCGCATCCCCAGGGAGTACCCGCCGACTCGCTGGTGGGCCGCACCGCTCAGACCGGTGAGCTCCAGGCACTCGTCGACCCTCCCCTCGGGCAGCCCGGCCGCCAGGGCGACCACCCGCAGGTGGTTGCGCCCGGATCGACCCGGGTGAAAGCTGGTGGCCTCCAGCGACGCGCCGACCGTGCGGGTGGGGTCGGGCAGGTCCGCGTACGCCACGCCACCGACCAGCGCCCGCCCCTGGGTCGGGGCCACCAGCCCGAGCAGCATGCGCAGGGTGGTGGTCTTGCCCGCGCCATTGGGCCCGAGGAACCCGGTGACCCGACCCGGGCGGACCCGTACGGTCAGGTCGGTCACGGCCCGCACCCGGGCGAACACCTTGGTGAGGCCCTCGGTGGTGATCTCGATGCCGTCCACGACGGGCATCATCCCGGCCGGGATCCGGATAGATCAATCCGCGGGTGAGCCGGAGCGTCTTCGGCTCCCAGGTCGGCGAGGATGCGCCGGGACGCGTGGTGACCGGCGTCGATCACCACGACGTCGGCGTTGGGTGCGGGCGGGTCCTGCGGGAGGGGTGTTCGGGGACCCGGGCGGACCGTGGGCGATCCCAGCGCACCGGTGCGCGTCGGCGGACGACCGACACGTAGCCTGGCGGGGAATGTCTGGCGACGGGGTACGGTTCCTAGGTACCCATAGGGGTATCCGGACGTCGGGTGCCCATCCGATCTCGCGCGGGTCCGCAGCACACCGGGCACGCGCCCGCACCAGGAGGAACCGCAGTGGCCATCGTGAACGTGACCAAGGACACATTCGAGGACGCCGTCATGGGTGCCGACTTCGCGCTCGTGGACTTCTGGGCGGCGTGGTGCGGGCCCTGCCGGATGTTCGCCCCCGTCTTCGAGAAGGCGTCCGAGGCCAACCCGGACCTGGTGTTCGCCAAGGTCGACACCGAGGCCGAGGGCGAGCTGGCCGGATCCTTCGGGATCAGCTCCATCCCCACGTTGATGATCATCCGGGATCGGGTCGTGGTGTACGCGCAGCCCGGTGCGTTGCCGGCGAGTGCGCTGGACGACCTGATCTCCCAGGCCAGGGCGCTCGACATGGACGAGGTGCGCGCCCAGGTGGCCGCACAGTCCGCGCCGTCGCAGGCCTGAGGCCCGGCCGGAGCGGGCGCGGCGAGCGGTCGTTCACGCGGCGAGCGGTCGTTCACGCCAGGCCGAGCAGCCGGATCGCCTCGCGGGCGGCCTCGCCGCCGGCCTCGAGTGCGACCTGGGTCGCCCCGGTGACGTCCAGGTCGTCGAGCAGCCGCAGCACCACCTCGTTGACGGGCGCGTCCGCCGACCCTGGCCGTGCCGCTGCGGCGAACAGGGCCTCGGCCCGGGCTGCGGCTGCGGCCACGTCGGACTCCACGAACTCCCACGGCGTGTCGTAGGGCCGGTCGAGCAGCAGCATCCGGATCGCGGCTGGGGAGTGCCGTGCCAGCAGGTCGGAGACCAGGACGAGGTTGCCGGTGGACTTGGCCATCTTCGCCCCGGACAGCCCGACGGTGCCGACGTGGAACTGGGCCCGGGCGAACGGGGTGACGCCCGTGGCCGCCTCGGCGAGGGCGACCTGGGCGGCGTGGTGCGGGTGGGCCAGGTCGGACCCGCCGGCCAGGATGTCGATCGCGGGGCCGAGCACGTCCAGCGCCATGGCGGCGCACTCGGCGTGCCACCCGGGCCGTCCGGGTCCCCAGGGGCTCGGCCACGCCGGCCCGCCCGGCCCGCCCGGAGACCAGACGGTGACGTCCGGCTCGTCCTCGCCGATCGCCCGGCCCGGCAGGTGGACGCCGGTGGCGTCGGCGTAGGCCGATCCGTTCTCCACGAGTGCTCGGGCCAGCATCACCACCTGTTCGACGTGGGTGCGGGCTCGCGGCTGGTGCTGCGGGGCGCGTACCCCGAGGGCGGCCATGTCGTGGTCGAAGCGGAACTGGTTGACCGCTGCGAAGCTGTCGTAGGTTGCTCCGGCCGCTTCGGCAGCATGCAGCAGGTCCTCGTCGAGGTCGGTGATGTTGCGGCAGACGACCGGCGCCACCCCGGTGCGACGCAGCACGCGGACCAGGGTGTCCACCCAGACGAACGTGGCGGCGTGGCCCAGGTGGGTGACGTCGTACGGGGTGACACCGCAGACGTAGATCCTGGCCTGGCCGACGGTGCGCAGTGCCCGACCGGCGAGCCGCAACGGCTGCTCCGTCAGCACGTGGGTCACGCGCCACCGCCGTG
>JAJYSQ010000130.1 GCA_021793495.1 Actinomycetes bacterium | reverse complement strand
GGCGCCCGGCTCGCCAGCGACCAGTCGCTCTACCCGGTGGTCACCCCTGGCTCTCCGTACCAGGAGATCTTCCCGTACCTGCCCGCGATGGCCGTGTTCGGGCTGCCCTCCACCCTGGCTCACCGTGCCGGTCACCAGGGCCCGTTCGGTGATGCCCGGGTGGCCTGGGGGGTGGCGACCCTGCTGTTCGTGGGGCTGGCCCTGAGCCTGGCGCCACCGGGCGAGGCCCGGTTCCGAGCCCTCGCCCTGATGACCGCGCTGCCGACCGCGGCTCTACCGCTGTCCACCGGCGGGGACGACCTGCCCGTGCTCGCCGGCCTGCTGCTGGGTCTGGTCCTGTTGCACCGGCGTCGTCCCGGGCTGGCCGGGCTCGCGCTGGGTGCGGCGGCGGCCTTGAAGTTCACCGCCTGGCCGATCTTGTTGCTCGCCCCGCTGGTGGCGCGGGACCGGACGGGTCGACGCAAGCGGGCCAGCGCCTGGCTCGCGGCGGCCGCCGGCGCCGTGATGTTGCCCACGTTGCTGCCGTCGGCGATCAGCGACCCTGCAGGTTTCGTGCAGAACGTGATCCGCTTCCCGCTGGGGCTGGCCGGCGTCGCCTCGCCAGCAGCCAGCCCGCTGCTCGGGCACCTGCTCGTCGATGCCTTCCCGGGCATGCACCGGTTCTACGTGGTGCTCCTGGCGGTCGCGGGGGTGCTCACCCTGGCTGCGCTGGGCTGGTGGCTGTGGACGAGGGACGACGGTGGCGTGGCTGCGCTGGCCGGCTCTGTGGGCCTGGGCGCGTTGCTGGCGATCGTGCTGGCCCCGGCAACCCGGTTCGGCTACCTGGTCTACCCGGTCGACCTGGTGGCCTGGTGGTGGATGCTTGGTGGGCGCCTGCCGAGGCGGCGCAACGCCCGTCCGACCGAGGTCCCGGAGGTGTCGCTCGCCAGCGCTTAACCTGGTCCTCAGCGAACACTCAGCACTGGTGTGTCGTATTGGTCCCGCTGGGCTTGGTCCTGTGCCGCTCCTGCCGTTCTCGAGGGCACCCGACGACCCGTAGCTCCAACCACCCGTAGAACCGACGACCTGACAGGGGAGACCGTGGCGATCCACCCGCCCCCCGCCCGACCGCCGGCCGCCGGCCCGCGTCCCGGCCGACCCTTGGCCCGTTCCCTGCGTCGCCGGACGCTGCGGCGCCTCGGCTTCCGCCGTGATCGGCGGCTGACCGCTGAGCAGCGGCAGCTCCGG
This sequence comes from Actinomycetes bacterium, assembly GCA_021793495.1. Lineage (GTDB taxonomy): Bacteria > Actinomycetota > Actinomycetes > JAJYSQ01 > JAJYSQ01 > JAJYSQ01. Next base: position 4,738 of record JAJYSQ010000130.1, on the reverse strand, counting down.
CGCCGGCTGCGGTGGATCGCCGTGGCCGTCCTCGTGGTGCCGTTGCTGATGATGTCCTGGTCGCTCGGCAGCGTGCTGTCAGCCCCGGGGACCGACCCGGTGGTCGCACGGCTGGCCGAGTGGGGTCGTAACCACGGGATGTCGTCGGTGGTCACGACGCTGGAGAACTGGCAGTACCAGCTCTCACCGCCGAAGATCGGCGGTGCCCCGAGCAAGGCGCTGCTCACCGCGGGGTTGACCAGGACGGGCACCACCGCGACGGCGCCGAAGGGTGCGGTGCGCTCCGGGGTCGTCCCGCTGCACGCGCCGCTGACCCCGGTGGTCACCCCGGGGCTGTCGGGAGAGGGGGTGTTCCGCCCGGTGGTCACGGTCAAGGGCCAACCGGTCGTCCAGGTCACCTACCTGCGTCCCGACGCGTCGCACACCTCGTACCTGGCCGGGGTCGCGTGGATGGACGCGAGGGCGCTGCGTTTCGTGCAGCACCCCGGGTTCCTCGAGCCCGGCCATCTGTCCTTGTGGAACCAGCCGGACTCCCTCCCGCCAGCGCTGCGCGCCGGGCTGGCGGCGACGTTCAACAGTGGTTTCAAGCTGGTCGATGCCCACGGCGGGTACTACCAGAACGGCCACACCGTGGGCACCCTGCGCACGGGGGCGGCCTCGATGGTGTTCTACTCCAACGGGTCGATCAACATCGGCTCGTGGGGCCAGGACGTCTCCATGACCCCACAGGTGACCGGGGTGCGCCAGAACCTGTCGCTGCTGATCGACAAGGGCCAGATGGTCCCGAGCATCGACACCAACGTGCAGGTCAACTGGGGGGTGACGATCAAGGGTGCCTACTACGTGTGGCGTTCCGGGATCGGGATCACGAAGAATGGCAACATCGTCTTCGTGATGGGCAACGCGATGTCGGTCCGCAGCCTGGCCACCGTCCTGCTGCACGCCGGGGCGGTCCGGGCGATGGAGCTGGACATCAACCCCGACTGGGTCTCGTACATGTGGTACTCACCCGGGTCCAGCCCGGCGAACCCGAGCCCGGTGAAGATCCTCCCGTTCGCTCGGCCGGCCGACCGGTACCTCGTGCCGAGCAGTCGTGACTTCGTGGCGGTGTACGCCCGGTGAGCATCCTGGGGTCCCCGTCGGTTCTCGCCTCCACCCCCGTCACCCGGCCGGGTCCGCTCGACCTTGCCCGCGGCGTGCTGCGGAGCACCCGGCCGGGGCAGTGGCCGAAGAACCTGCTGGTCGCCGCTGCCCCCCTGGCCGGGGCCACGCTGGGCCGGCCCGAGGTGCCGGTCGGGCTGGCGCTCACCTTCGTCGCGCTGACCCTCACCTCGGGTGGGCTGTACCTGTTCAACGACGCGATGGACATCGAGCGTGACCGGGCGCACCCGACCAAGTGTCGGCGTCCGGTCGCCGCCGGGCTGATCCCCCGGTCGTGGGCGCTGGTCCTGTCCGCCTTCTTCGTGGTCGCCGGACTGGCGGTGGCGTTGGCCCCGGACCACACCGGTCGGGCCGGGATGGTGGTCGCCGGGTACGCCGTGATCACCATCGCGTACTCGCGCTGGCTCAAGCGGGTCCCGGTCCTGGAGATGGTCGCGGTGGCCTCGGGCTTCGTCCTGCGCGCGGTGGCCGGGGCGCTGGCCACCCGCACCCCGCCGTCGCTGTGGTTCCTGGTCGTGGCCGCCGGCGGGGCCCTGGCGGTCACCGTGGCGAAGCGGGGCATCGAGCTGTCCGGCCTCGGCCCGCGTGCCCTGGTGCACCGTCCGGTGCTCGCCGCCTACTCCGTACGCGGTCTGCGACGCGCCCGGGTCGCGCTGCTGGTGCTCACCCTGGGCGCGTACGCCGGGTGGGTGCTCACCCGGCACGGGACGTGGGTCCGGGGGATGGACCTGGCCAGCCTGGTGCCGTTGGCCATCGCGCTCGTCCGGTTCGACGTGCTGGCCGGACGGGCCTCGACCGACCCCAGCGGGATCGCGGTCGAGCACCTGATCGTGCACGACCGTCCGATGCGCTGGGCCGAGCTGACCTGGGTCGTGCTCTTCCTCGCCGGGCTGCTGGTCGGGTAACCGTGCCGGACGTCCCGACGGAGCACCCGGCTCCGCCAGGAACGAAGATCTCGCCGGCGGGTCTGCCGCCGGACCCGTCGATCGGGCTGCGGGCCGACCAGGTCGCCGAGCGCCGCCGAGCCGGCCAGACGAACGACCTCCCGTCGCGGACCAGCCGCAGCTACGCGGAGATCGTCCGGAGCAACACGCTGACGTTCTTCAACGCGATGTTCGGCTCCCTCGCGGTCGTGATGCTCGCGGTCGCCCCGCCGCAGGACGCGATCTTCGGGCTGATCGTGCTGGCCAACACCGCGGTCGGCATCGTCCAGGAGATCCGGGCCAAGTGGACCCTGGACCGGCTCGCCGTACTCGGCCAGGCCCGCCCCCGGGTGGTCCGCGACGGGGTCCTCGGTGAGGTCGACCGGGCCGACGTCGTGCTCGACGACGTGGTCGACCTGTCCGTGGGGGACCAGGTGGTGGTCGACGGAGCGGTCCTCGTCGCCGACGGTCTGGAGGTGGACGAGTCCCTGCTGACCGGGGAGTCCGACCCGGTGGCCAAGCAGGTGGGCGACCCGCTCTCCTCCGGTTCCTTCGTGGTCGCCGGGTCCGGCCGAGGCGTGGCGACCCGGGTCGGGCGTTCGGCCTACGCCGCTCGGCTGGTCGACGAGGCGTCGTCGTTCACCCTGGCTGGCTCGCGGCTGCGAGCCGACCTGGACCGGTTCCTGCGCGCCATCACGTGGGTGCTGGTGCCCACCGCGGTGCTGTTGATGTCCAGCCAGCTGCTGCGCAGCGGTCTGGGCGTACGTCCGGCGATCGCGGCGGGGATCGCGGGCACCATCACGATGGTGCCCGAGGGGCTGATCCTGCTGACCAGCATCGCGTTCGCCGTCGGGGTGGTGCGGCTGGGCCGTCGGCGGGTGCTGGTCCAGGAGCTGGCCGCGGTCGAGGGGCTGGCACGTACGGACGTGCTCTGCATCGACAAGACCGGCACGTTGACCGATCCGCGGTTGAGCGTGGTGGGTGTCGAGAGCAGTGACCCGGCCGCTCCGGTCGCCCAGGCCCTGGCCGCGCTCGCCGCGGCCGAGCACCACCCCAACCTCAGCCTGGTCGCGATCGCCGAGGCCTACCCGCAGGATCCCGGCTGGGTGGTGCGCGAGCAGGTCGGGTTCTCCAGTGCGCGGGGCTGGTCCGGCGCCTGGTTCGATGACCAGGGGGGGTGGGTGCTCGGTGGGGCTGACCGGCTGCTCGACCCGGACCTGCCGCTGGCCGTGCGGGCTGAGGAGCTGGCTGGTACGGGCCAGCGGGTGCTCGCGCTGGCCCGTACCGGCCAGCCACCCCCGACCAGGTCGGGTGCGCTGCCCACCGGGCTGGTCCCGTCCGCCCTGGTGGTGCTCGACCAGCCGCTGCGTCCGGACGCGGCGGCGACCCTGCGGTACTTCGCCGAGCAGCAGGTGGCGGTGAAGGTCATCTCGGGGGACGCGACCGCGACCGTGGGGGCGGTCGCGGCGCGCCTGGGCATCCCGGGAGCCGAGCACCCGGTCGACGCCCGCGACCTGCCCACCGACCCCGAGGCGCTGGCCGACGTGCTCGAGGCCCGCTCGGTCTTCGCCCGGGTGGACCCGGCCACGAAACGGACGATGGTCCTGGCCCTGCGCTCCCGCGGCCACGATGTGGCGATGACCGGGGACGGGGTCAACGACGTGCTCGCCCTGAAGTCCGCCGACCTGGGCATCGCGATGGGGTCCGGGGCCGGGGCGACCCGCGCGGTGGCCCAGGTCGTGCTGCTGGACAGCCGGTTCGCCGACCTGCCGGCGGTTCTCGCCGAGGGCCGGCGGGTGCTCGCCAACATCGAGCGGGTGGCCAACCTGTTCCTGACCAAGACGGTGTACGCCACCGTGCTGGCGATCCTGGTCGGGGTGCTCGGGCTGCCGTTCCCCTTCTTGTCCCGCCAGCTGACGTTGCTGTCCACCCTGACGATCGGCATCCCCGGTTTCGTGCTCGCCCTCGAGCCGCGCGACGAGCGGTTCCGCCCGGGCTTCGTCTCCCGGGTGCTGCGGTTCGCCGTACCGGCCGGGCTGGTCGCGGCCGCGGCCACGTTCGTGTCGTTCGCGGTGACCCGGGCCGAGCCGGCCAGCACCCTGGTGCAGGACCGTACGGCCGCCACGATCACGCTGACGATCATCGGGCTGTGGGTCGTGACGATCATCGCCCGGCCGTTGAACGCCTGGGGGGTGACCATGGTCGCCGGCATGGCTGGGCTGTTCGGGCTCAGCCTGAGCCTGCCGATCACCCGGACGTTCTTCGCCCTGGACCCGGCGGGGTGGTTCGACACCGGGGAGGCGATCGCGGCTGCGGTGGGTGGCGTGGCGGCCCTCGAGCTCGGCTGGTGGCTGGCCCGGCGCTGGACGCCACGGTGGCCCTGGCGCCACCCTGGCCGACGCCAGGCGCCGGCAGCCGATCCCGGGACCGGTCTGCTCACCCGGACGGACCCGCCGGGCGGGCACAGATGACCCGGACGAGCCATGGAGCCCCGGCCGAGGCGTGCCTACCCTGAACGCGAGCACCACTCGTCGGGGTGGTGGCCGGGGACGTGTCAGCCGAGCGAGGAAGGCAGCGGTGCCGTGGTGCATGATCTCGACCCTCGTGTCTGCGACCCGCTCGTGCTGGATGAGATCGAGCTCTACGGCGAGCTG
>JAJYSQ010000129.1 GCA_021793495.1 Actinomycetes bacterium | reverse complement strand
CTGTCTACCGCGATCCGGCCCACGTGCTGCCGGTCGCCGGCCCTCGCCCGAGTGGCACGGACCACGAGCTCGACGTCCGCCGTGAGCCACCAGCCCGGCGGCATGACCTGATCCTGACGACCTTCGCCGGGACCCCCGTCGGCGAGGCGTTCGTGCTCGTCAATGACCACGACCCCAAGCCGCTGCACTACCAGTTCCAGGCTGAGCATGCCGGACGCTTCACCTGGGCGTACCTCGACTCTGGACCGGAGATCTGGCGGGTCCGCATCGGGCGCAGCGCTGACTGACCAGCCGGTGGCTCCTGAGCGCCGGGGTGCGGCCGCGCCCGGGGCCACGACCGTGGGCCGCCGGCAGCGTCATCGTCCGGTGGCCGTGGTCATCCTCGCGTACCTCACGGCGGCACTGGTCGTCGCCGCCGACCCTCGTCTGGTGGCGATGCCCCGGTGGGTGTCGCTGCACCTGATGTTCCTCGGCGCGGCGAGCAACGCGATCGTCGTCTACAGCGCTCACTTCTCCGAGACCCTGCTGCATGCTCGGCCAGCAGGAGCCTGGTGGGGCATCGGGCAGCTCGTCGGGCTCAACGTCGGGGTGCTCGGGGTGCTGGTCGGGGTCGATGGACGCTTCCCCACGCTGGTCGTGGCCGGGGCGGTCCTGGTCGCCGCGGCGGTGCTGGCCGGAACGGTCCGATTGGTACGGCTGATCCGACACAGCCTGGCCGGGCGGCTGCGGGTCACCGTGTGGTTCTACGTGGCCGCGGCGGTCTTCCTGGTCGCCGGAGCGGCCTCGGGAGCGGTGCTCGGCACCGGAGCGGCGGGGCTCGGGCACCCCATCAGCGAGCACGATGCGCAGTTCCTGGTGGCCTTCCACGCGCACGTCAACGTCTTCGGGTGGGTAGGGCTGACGGTGCTCGGCACCCTGGTCATGCTCTGGCCGGCCGCGCTGCACACGCGGATGCCGACCGACGCACCACGACTGGCCCGATGGGTGCTCGCGCTCTGCGTCGCCGGGCTCACCCTGGCAGCCACGACCCTGCTTGTGGGTCACCCGGCGGTAGCCGCCGTCGGCATGGCGGTGTACGCCACCGGGGTCCTGCTGTTCCTGCGCCCCTCGGTGCGCGCTGCCCGCGTACGCCGTCCGCACGACGTGGCGTCCTGGTCGTTGGCGGCGGCGATCGGCTGGTTGGTCGCGGCCCTGGTGTGGGATGTCACCGCCCTGGCCACCGCGGGTGCGCACGTCGATCGGGTCGCCGACCGGCTTGCCCCCCTGATGGCCGTCGGGGTGGTCGCCCAGGTCCTGGTCGGCGCCTTGTCGTTCCTGCTGCCCGTGCTGCTCGGCGGCGGTCCAGCCGCCGGCAAGCGGATGAGCATCATCCTCAACCGTGCCGGAACCGCGCGACTGTTCCTGACCAACCTGGGTGCGTTGGCTACCGTGCTCCCCATGCCCGGGCCGGTTCACCTGGCGGCTCAGGTGGCCGTCGCGGTCGGGCTCGGCAGCTTCCTGCCCGTGGCCGTGGCAGCGATGACCGTCCGGCGTGCGCCATGATCCTGCTGCTGCCCACCCTGCTGACCCGGGAGACCCACCGGTGCTGAGCGTCACCGCGGACACCGTCCGCCTCTTCCTGCATGTGCTGGCGGCCACCGTCTGGGTGGGCGGACAGCTCGTGCTGGCTGCCCTCGTACCGGTGCTGCGCCAGCTCTCCCCGAGTGCGCCACGCACCGCGGCCCGCCGGTTCAACGTGGTTGCCTGGCCAGCGTACGGGGTGCTGCTGGCTACCGGGGTGTGGAACATGGTCGCGGTGCGCAGCCAGCTGCACGGTCCGTACCTGACCACGTTGGTGGTGAAGCTGGTCGTCGTGGCGCTCTCGGGCGTCACGGCCGTGCTGCACTCCCGTTCTCGGACAACCGTGGGGCTGGCCGTCTGGGGTGCCCTGACGGGGCTGACCGCGCTGAGCGCGTTGTTCCTCGGCGTGCTTCTCGCCGGATGAGCGCCCGCGATCGTCGTCACGGGCCACGATTCCGCGGACCCGAGGAGCGCACCACGGCCACCCCCACGTCACCGCCGGCTCGGTGGAGAACTCGACCCGGGAATCGATTGGTGCCGTGCTGGAGGCGTGGGCGCACACCAACTTCTCCGAGCGGGCCAAGGATTCGCCGACACCCGGTGCTGGTCGTCGGCGGCGAGCACGACTCCGCGCTGTCCGCGGCCGTCATGGAGCAGACCTCGCTGCCGTGGTACCCCGACGCGAGCATGGAGGTCCTCGCCAACGCCGGGCGCTGCCCGATGTTCGAGACCCCGGTCGCCCGGTCACGACGATCGAAAGATTCCTGTCCGGTGAGAGCGAGGAGACGATCGCCTGGGGGCGTCGGCTCCTGCGGCGGTGCTGCCGGAGACCCGAGTCCGGCACGACCCGTCGACCGCCGTCACCGAGGTGTCCTCATGACGAGATGCTGGCCGGGTTGCACCGGGGCCACGGGGTGGTACGGGTGGACGAACCAGCGACTCCTGGCTGGTTGGCCGGCCTCTGGTGCTGTCTGGTGCTGCGTCACGCCAAGGTCGAGGCGGCGCTCGAGCGGGCGTCGACGTTCCCCTCGTGGCTCGCACGCCACGCAGATCCGTGACCCGGCCACGTGGTCGGGAGGAGTCAGCCAGGCGTCGGCCAGTGGCTCCAGGACGTACCGGTCGGTGGGGCCCACCGAGTGACATCCTTTTATCAAGTCGCTTATGAGAGATCACCATTGGGTGGTGACGATGATCGTGCGTGTGGACCCGGAGGCCGCTGAGCAACGCTCGGCGTTGAGCCCGTTCTGCCCGCGTTACCACCATGCGGCGGAGATCCTCGGCCGACGCTGGACCGGGGCGATCGTGAGGGCCATCCGTCCACCCGGTGACTCCGGTGCGTATCGAGTACGACCTGACCAGCAAGGCACGGGACCTGGCCGAGGTCGTGGCCGCACTGAGCCGGTGGGTCGAACGGTGGAGCCCCGGTCCAGCCCCCGTCAGATCCAGCTGGGAAACCACATCCGCGCGGCCCACTGGGAGTACGGGATGACCTCGGCGGCCAGCACCGGGTACAGCCACACGAAGTTGGCGATGACCAGCAGCAGGTACGTCCCCACCGTGCTGGCCCCCACCACCCGGCGGTGCGCTGAGGCCTGCGGACCACCGAGGACCAGGCCGGCCACCATGGCCACGGCCAGCGCCATCCAGGGGGCGAAGGCCACGGCGTAGAACGTGAAGATGGTCCGGTCCTGGTACTGGAACCACGGTCCCCAGCCGGCCAGCACCCCGGCGAGCACCGCTCCGGCCCGCCAGTCGCGCCGACCGATCCACACCGCGGCCACCACGAACAGCGCCGCAGTCGCCGCCCACCAGAATGCCGGCGTGCCCAGCGAGGTGATCGCCGACGAGCAGTGCGCAACCTGGCAACCGGCGTGCCCTTGGGTCGGCGCCTCGTAGTAGAAGGAGGTTGGCCGGCCCATGATGCTCCACGACCACGGGTTGGACATGTACGGATGGAAGGTCCGCAGGTTGATATTGAAGTCGTACATCTGTACCTGGTAGTGCCACAGGCTACGCAGCGATGCGGGGATCCAGGAGTAGTGCGACGGTCCCGCACCTTGCGCCCAGTTCCGGTCCCATCCCTTGTCCCCGGACAGGAACCACCCGGCCCAGCTGATCAGGTAGACGCCGGCAGCCAGCAGCACCGTGGACAGGAACGCCGGCACGGAGTCGCGGACCAGCGCGGCCAGGACCGGACGCCGCACCCCGATGGTGCGCCGGGCCCCGACGTCCCACACCAGGCTCATCACCGCGAACACGGCCAGGAAGTACAGCCCGCTCCACTTCGACGCCGAGCCCAGGCCCAGGGCGAGGCCGGCGGCGATCCGGTACGGGCGTACCCCCATTCCGGGACCTACCCCCCGGGTGCCGTTGCGCTCGATCCGTCGGCCCAGCCGCAACCGGGTGCGGTCCCGGTCGAGCAGCAGCAGCCCGAACGCCGCCAGCGCCCAGAACGTCACCAGGTTGTCCAGCAGCCCGGTCCGGCTCATCACGAAGCTCAACCCGTCGAAGGCCAGCAGCACGGCAGCAACCGTGCCCAGCAGGGTGGAACGGAACAGCCGACGCCCGATCCGGGCGACCATCAGCACCGTGAGCGTGCCGGCCAGCGCGACCATGACCCGCCACCCCAGGGGGGTGTTGCCGAACACCAGCTCGCCCAGCGCGATGACCCACTTGCCTGCCGGAGGGTGGGCGAGGAACTGCGGTCCGGTGCCCGTCCCGGTGCCGGGCACGTACGCCACCCCGTAGTGGATCATCTGCCAGGCGTTGACTGGGTAGTAGACCTCGTCGAACACGTGAGTGCTCGGGGTGCCCAGCCGCCAGAAGCGCAGCACCCCGGCGATCACCGCGACCGCCAGCGGCCACAGCCAGCCCGCGACCCGGTCGTCTGGCATCGGTTCGACCAGCCGGGACCGCCAGAAACCCCGGGGCCAGCGCAGCGTCGCGCCGGGCCCTCGGGGCGCGGGCATGGTCGGGGCAACCGTGGTGGCCATCGGGTCATCGTAGGTATCGGTGCCCCCAGGCACGTCAAGATGGCCCCGTGACTTACGTCAGGATTCTCTCGTGACCGGCGTACTCGTGCTGGCCGGCGCCCCGATCGGCAACCCGACCGATGCCTCGGCGAGGCTGTCCGAGGTCCTGTCGGAAGCCGATGTGGTGGCTGCCGAGGACACCCGCCGGCTGCACCGGTTGGTCGCGACGCTCGGCGTGCAGCTCAGCGCCCCGGTGGTCTCCTACCACGACGGAAACGAGCAGCAGCGGACAGGCGAGCTGGTCGCCCGGATGCTCGCCGGGAACCGGGTGGTGCTGGTGACCGACGCCGGTATGCCCTCGGTCTCCGATCCCGGTTACCGGCTGGTCGTCGCGGCGATCGCCGCCGGCGTACCGGTGACCGCGGTTCCCGGGCCCTCGGCGGTGCTCACCGCGCTGGCCGTCTCTGGCCTGGCCTGCGACCGGTTCTGCTTCGAGGGGTTCCTGCCACGCCGACCCGGTCCTCGAGCCGCCCGGCTGGCTGAGCTGGTCGGCGAGCCTCGCACCCTGGTGCTGTTCGAGGCCCCGCACCGGGTAGCGGCCACGCTCACGGACCTGGCCGAGACCTTCGGGCCGGACCGTCCGGCGGTGGTCTGTCGGGAGCTGACCAAGACCCACGAGGAGGTCCGGCGGGGTCGGCTCGACGAATTGGCAGCATGGGCAGCCGCCGGGGTGCGTGGTGAGATCACGGTGGTGGTGGCCGGCGCTCCGCCCGGGACGCCTACGCACCAGGACCGGCGTGCCCGCCCCGAGGACCTGGCTGCCCAGGTGGCGACCGTCGAGGCTACCGGGCTGGGGCGCAAGGACGCGATCCGGGAGGTGGCTCGGCGCACCGGCCGTGCGCGGCGGACCGTGTACGACGCTGTCGTGAAGGCCGGTGCTGCCCAGCCCGGTGCAGGTCTGGGTCAGGATGGTACGGATACGGCAAAATCTGGCGTGTCGCTGGGACTGAGATCCGGACCCGGGCGTTAGGTAGCTGTGGTGGCCATGGCCGTGCCCCCCTGTGCCGGGCCACCGCGAGTCCCGTCGCGGGAGATGCGTCCGGCAGCCTGCGACGGGCGACGGCCGGGCAGCGCCCCCGCTCGGCCGATACGTCGTCCGGCCGGCTCGGCCCGCCCCCCTGTGGCCGGGCCGGCCGGCGACGGTGCCAGCGTGACGTGTGCCCGCCTGTCACGCACGCTTCGGGCGGCTGCTCGTCGCGGCGCCAAGGGCCATGAGGATCTGGCCGTTGCTGACCATCTCCGGCCCGTCCTGCCGGACCCGCTACCGCGGCGAACAGTGGTGCCACGACGGCAAACCAGCCCCGCACCCATGCGGACCCCTCGGCGGTCTCTGCCTCCACGGCCAGGAACCCGTCGCCTTCGCCGACCCACGAGAC
>JAJYSQ010000128.1 GCA_021793495.1 Actinomycetes bacterium | reverse complement strand
GCAGAGGCCCTGGCCCGAAGGCAGACCGGGAGGCGTTGGACGAGGTCACCGGGCTGGATCGGCAGGTCGAGGTGATCGTGGACGCTTCGGCCGGGTTGGGCTCTGGCGTGGCCGGGGCCTCGGCACCCGCCAGCACGGGAGCCTTCGGGTCGGCTCCCGTGGCCCCTGCGGCAGACATCCCCGATCTGGAGGATCGGGCGGCCGAGCCCGACCCGGGTGGCGAGGTTTCCGGGCAGGAGCTGCTGGCCCGGGAGCTCGGGGCCACGGTCGTGCGCGAGTACGAGCCCTGACGGTGCCGGTCCGGTGTCGGTCCGGTCAGGTCCGGTCAGGTCAGGGTGGCCACCATCAGCGCTTTGATGGTGGGCATGCGGTTCGCTGCCTGGTCGAACACGATCGAGTGGGTGGACTCGAACACCTCGTCGGTCACCTCGAGCTCGGCCATGCCGGTGCGCTGGAAGACCTCCTCGCCCACGGCCGTGTCCCGGTTGTGGAACGCCGGCAGGCAGTGCAGGAAGCGGACCTCCGGGTTGCCCGTACGCTCCAGCAGGCTCATCGTCACCTGGTAGTCACGCAGCACGGCGATACGTTGCTCCCAGGCCTCGGCCGGCTCGCCCATCGAGACCCACACATCGGTGTAGACGAAGTCAGCGCCGGCTACCCCCTGCGCCACGTCATCGGTCACCGTGACCTCGGCCCCCGTGGTGGTCGCGATGCCGCGGGCCTGCTCGACGATGCTCGGCGCGGTCCACAGTGCTCGGGGGGCCACCACGCGTACGTCCATGCCGAGCAACGCGCCGGTTACCAGCAGCGAGTTGCCCATGTTGAACCGCGCGTCTCCGCAGTAGGCCAGCGTCGCCCCGCGTAGCGGCCGGCCTGTCCGGCCCAGGTGCTCGCGCATCGTCAGGGCATCGGCCAGGGTCTGCGTGGGGTGCCAGGTGTCGGTCAGCCCGTTCCACACCGGAACCCCGGCGTGAGCCGCCAACACCTCGACGTTGGCATGGGCGGCACCGCGGTACTCGATCCCGTCGAAGACCCGGCCAAGAACCCGCGCTGTGTCCTTGATCGACTCCTTCTGGCCGATCTGCGAGCCATCCGGGCCCAGGTAGGTGGCGTGCGCCCCCTGGTCGTGCGCGGCTACCTCGAAGGCCGTACGGGTGCGGGTCGAGGACTTCTCGAAGATCAACGCGATGTTCGCCCCGGTCAGCGCCGGGCGCTCGTACCCGCCGGCCTTCGCCGCCTTCAGGTGTGCGGCCAGGTCCAGCAGGTACTCGAGCTCTGCGGCCGAGTGGTCGATCTCCTTCAGGTAGCTGCGGTTCGTCCACACCGAGGACATCAGCGGTCTCCTCCTGCCGGCGTCGGGGGTCGGGGGTCGCCGGACGGGCTCGCCCACCGACCCTGACCCGCGAGCGTATCCCGGGCACCGTCAGGGCCGCGTCGAGCAGGACCGGCACGACGGCGGAGTCCGTACCGATCGCCACCCCGGTGCGGCTCGACGTCCGGAGTGGAGTCGATCACGACGCGTACGTCAGGCTGACCCGACCTCACCCGTGGACCCGGTTCGGGTGGGGTGCCGTCGCGGCCGTCGGCCAGGGGGGCGACAAGCCGTAGGCTCGGTGTCGTCCGTCTGCCCGGCGGGTCTCGAGGATCGAGGAGCGCGCATGTTCGGTGACGGCCAGTTCGACGTGCAGGCGCTGCTCGCCCAGGCGCAACAGATGCAGGACCGGTTGGCCATGGCTCAGCGTGAGCTCGCCGAGGCACGGGTGAACGGCAGCGCTGGTGGCGGGCTGGTGTCCGCGACCGTCGACGGCGCCGGCACCTTGCTCGGGGTGAGCATCGACCCCCGGGCTCTCGCTGCGGGGGGCGATCTGGAGGAGACCGCGACGTTGCTGTCCGACCTGGTGCTCGCGGCGGTGCGTGACGCGGTGGCCGGAACCGGCCAGCTGCAGGCGCGCACGATGGGTCCGGTTACGGACGGGCTACCGGCCGACCTCTTCGGTCTGGCCGTACCCGAGGGCCCGGGGTCCGGCATCGGCCCCGGGGCCTAGGGGCTGGGCCACGTGTTCGAGGGAATGGTCCAGGACCTGATCGATGAGCTGGGGCGGTTGCCGGGCATCGGGCCCAAGAGCGCTCAGCGGATCGCCTTCCATGTCCTGACGGCTGATCCTGCAGATGTGCGCCGGCTGGCCCATCTGCTGGTCGAGGTCAAGGAGAAGGTCCGGTTCTGTGTCGAGTGCGGCAACGTCGCCCAGGCCGAGCGGTGCCGGATCTGCCTCGACACCCGGCGGGACCCGACCGTGCTGTGCGTCGTCGAGGAGCCCAAGGACATCGTGGCGGTGGAACGGTCCCGGGAGTTCCGCGGTCGCTACCACGTGCTCGGCGGGGCGATCAGCCCGATCGACGGCATCGGGCCGGACGACCTGCGGGTCAAGGAGCTGATGGTGCGGCTGACCGACGACGTGGTCACCGAGATCATCCTCGCTACCGATCCGAACCTCGAGGGTGAGGCGACCGCCACCTACCTGGCCCGCCTGGTCAAGCCGATGGGGTTGCGGGTCACCCGCTTGGCCAGCGGGCTGCCGGTCGGCGGGGACCTGGAGTACGCCGACGAGATCACCTTGGGTCGGGCATTCGAGGGTAGGAGGGTGCTGGATGTCTGACCGTCTGACCATCCCGGTCCCGGCCGGTGAGGAGCCGCTGGCCAGGATCGCCGCCGCTGCTGCGGGCCATGTCCGCTCCTACGTCACGGCCTTGACCGAGCTCGCCGCCGGGCTGGCGTTCGAAGCGGCGCTGCCGGTCCTGCTGGTCAAGGTCTCGGAGATCGCCTTGGAGGGCGCCCGCCTGGGTGCTCTGTCCGACGTGGTGCCGTCCGAGCGGTTCGAGCCAGACCCCGGTCCGGACATCGACGTCCAGCCGATCCGGGAGGGGCTGGCCCTGCTCCTGGAGGGCATCGACGAGTTCGCCGAGATCTTCGACCCGCTGCTGCCGGACCAGCTGGTCGGGGCGCGGATCTCGGACTACCTCGCCGACGTGGCTGCCGACCTGCTCCACGGGCTGCGCCACTACGAGCAGGGCCGGCTCGACGAGGCGCTGTGGTGGTGGCAGTTCTCCTACCTGTCCAACTGGGGCGGGCACACGGCGTCGGCCTTGCGGGCTCTGCTCTCCGTGGTCTCGCACCAACGGGTCGACGCGGACCCGGACGTGGTCGCGGCGGCCGAGGTCGACGCGTTGTTCGGAGACGCGCCAGCCGGGCCTCGCCCGGTGCAGGATCGGCCGGCTGCCCCGGGACCGATCATCCGTGGGCTCGGGAGCGGCGGACGATGTGCCACGCCCCGACGACGACGAGGACCAGCAGGGCGGCCTTGACGAGGGTCCAGACCAGTCCGACGACCACAGAGACGGCCGACAGCGCGAGGAGCACCACGAACACGCCGGCGGCCAGCGCCACCGTCGCCTTGACGACCGGGTGGGTGGAGTGACGCTGCTCGAGCATGTCAAGCCTCCTGACGACGAGCGGGGCGGCTGATCCAGCCCTTGACCGTCTCTCCAGGCTAGCCCCCGGTCCCGGGGCGCAGGGGGTCACATCGCCTGACGCACGGCCCGCTCGAACGCCTCGACGTGCGCGACGGCGATCGCTGCCGCACGCTGCGCGTCGGCAGCGATGATCGCCTCCAGCATCGGCTGGTGCTGGGCGGCGTGGTCGATCTCGGGGAGCCGGTCCAGAAAGACGTACCAGATGCGCAGCGACAGGTTGTAGTACTGGCTCAGGGTGGCGGCCAGGTAGTGGTTGTGGGTGGCCTCGTACACCTCGCGGTGGATCACCGTGTCCAGTCGCATGCCCTGCTCGCGTCCGCTGCTCGGCTGACGGATCTGGTCGGTCAGCTCGGCCAGGCGGGCGCGGTCGGTGGCGGAAGCCCGTTGGGCAGCCCTCGCCGCAGCGAGCCCTTCCAGCTCCCGGCGCACGTCGGCGACCAAGCCGTGGTCGGTGATGTTCACCTCGGCGACGAAGGTGCCACGTCGCGGGTAGACCACCACCAGTCGCTCGGACGCCAGCCGCTGGAGCGCCTCACGCAGGGGGGTACGTCCCACCCCGAGGGCCGTGCTGAGGGTCTCCTCGTCCAGCGGCGACCCGGGGGCCAGGACGAGGGTCACGATCCGGTCCCGAACCTCGTCGTAGGCGCGTTGGGCCTGGGACGGCGGGCGCACCGTCGCGGCGAGACCGGCGCCGTTGACGCTGGGACACATGGTCAATACGGTAGCGACGCAGACTCGTATATCAAGGGTCCGTCACCAGAGGTCCTTCGGCGGGTCGGTAGCCCACTCACGTCAGTCCCAGTCCACCCGGGCGTCGCAGCCACCGCGGGGCACCGACGCCTCCTCGACGCCCCGCGGCGGTAGGAGTCCCCATGACGGCAACCCAGGGTGGTGCCACGCTGACCAGCACCCACGACCTGGCCAGCACCCACGACCAGAGCCTGGCCGAGTTCGACCCGGAGGTCTCCGCAGCCATCGATGGAGAGCTGGGCCGTCAGCGCTCGACGCTGGAGATGATCGCGTCGGAGAACTTCACCCCGGTGGCGGTCCTGCAGGCTCAAGGGTCGGTCCTGACCAACAAGTACGCCGAGGGGTACCCGGGTCGACGGTACTACGGCGGGTGCGAGTACGTCGACGTCGTCGAGCAGCTGGCGATCGACCGGGTCAAGCGGCTGTTCGGTGCCGAGCACGCCAACGTTCAGCCGCACTCCGGGGCCCAGGCGAACGCCGCGGCGATGCACGCCCTGCTGGAACCGGGGGACCGGATCCTGGGGCTGGACCTCGCCCACGGCGGGCACCTCACGCACGGCATGCGGCTGAACTTCTCCGGGCGGTTGTACGAGGTCAGCGCCTACCACGTGCGCTCCTCGGACGGGCTGGTCGACATGGAGGAGGTGGAGCGCCTCGCCCAGGAGCACCGGCCGCGGCTCATCCTCGCGGGCTGGTCGGCCTATCCGCGGCAGCTGGATTTCGCCGCGTTCCGACGGATCGCCGACCAGGTCGGTGCCTACCTGATGGTGGACATGGCGCACTTCGCCGGGCTGGTCGCGGTGGGGCTGCACCCGAGCCCGATCGAGCATGCCCACGTGGTCACCACGACCACCCACAAGACGCTCGGCGGTCCTCGGGGTGGGGTGATCCTGTGCGGTCAGGAGTACGCGAAGAAGATCAACTCGGCGGTGTTCCCCGGACAGCAAGGCGGTCCGTTGGAGCATGTGATCGCCGCGAAGGCGGTGGCGTTCAAGGTGGCTGCCACCGAGGAGTTCGCCGACCGCCAGCGCCGCTGCCTGCGCGGTGCCCGGATCTTGGCCGACCGGCTGCTGAACGAGGACATGGTCGCCCATGGGGTCAGGGTGCTCACCGGCGGCACGGACGTGCACCTGGTGATGGTGGATCTGCGGGAGTCGACGCTGGATGGCGCCCAGGCCGAGGACCGGCTGCACTCGGTCGGGATCACCGTCAACCGCAACGCCGTGCCCTTCGACCCGCGCCCCCCGATGGTCAGCTCCGGACTGCGTATCGGCACCCCGGCGCTGGCGACCCGCGGTCTGGACGACGAGGCGTTCACCGAGGTCGCCGACATCGTCGCGGGCGCGTTGAGAGACGACTTCGACGCGACGGCGCTCCGGGCCCGGGTGGACGCGGTGGCCGCCGCGTACCCGCTGTACCCGGGTCTGGCGCGGTGATCCGGCCCGGTCCGGCCCGTCCCCGCCGGCGTGGGGATGCCGGCTGGGGGGCGCGGGCGTGACGGTCAGCGTGTTCGACCTGTTCTCCATCGGGATCGGACCCTCCTCCTCGCACACCGTGGGACCGATGCGTGCGGCCCGGCGCTTTGCCCTGGCCCTCGAGGCCGACGGGGTGCTCGAGCAGGTCCGTGGCCTGCGCTGCGAGCTGTTCGGTTCCCTGGGGGCCACCGGCCACGGTCACGGCTCGCCGATGGC
>JAJYSQ010000127.1 GCA_021793495.1 Actinomycetes bacterium | reverse complement strand
TTCCGATCTGGATCATCGGCAGCCGGGGGCCGACGCGGGCGGCCCACCGCCCAGCCAACAGGGATGCCACCACCATGCCAGTCGCCATCGGCAGGAACTCCCCGGCGATCCGGTAGTCCGAGTACCCGACCACCTGCAGGTACAAGGCGGTGAAGAAGAAGATGGCGAATCTGACCGGTGCCGGCGAGGCTGCCCTCCGAAGAACATTTCTTAGACAATTGTCTTGCGTTGTGGCCGGGCCGCGGATTCCAACAGTGCCTGTCGGCCCGACCGTGCCCGACCAGCAGTCCTGGCCGGGTCTCGCGGACACACCCTCTAGCCTCAGGGGATGGTCTCTGAGCCCGCACCCGGTTGCCTGCCAGCTCCGGGGGTCTTTTCCGAGGTCGGGGTCCTGCGCGAGGTGCTGGTCCATGCCCCGGGCGCCGAGCTGTCGCGGCTGACCCCCTCGACCATCGTCGAGCTGCTGTTCGACGAGGTCCCATGGGCGGCGCGGGCGCGAGCCGAGCATGATGCCTTCGTCGAGGTGCTCCGTGGGCACGGGGTCGTGGTGCGGTACTTCGGCGAGATGCTGGCCGAGACGATGGCGATTCCCGAGGCCCGAGCTGACCTGCTCGACCAGGTGGTCACGGCTGACCTCGTTGGTCCGGGCCTCGTCGCCCCTCTGCTCGAGCTGCTCGCGCAGAGCTCCCCGGAGCTGCTGGCCGAGCAGCTGGTCGCCGGGGTGCTGGCCGAAGAGGTGACGGGCGTCAGCGGGTCCAGTCTGCACCGGGCCAGGCTGAGCGATGAGGACTTCCTGCTCGCGCCTCTGCCCAACCAGTTCTTCGCCCGGGACCCGTCCTGCTGGATCTACCGCGGGGTCTCGGTGTTCCCGATGGCCAAGGCTGCCCGGGTCCGCGAGTCGCTGTACATGCGGGCGGTCTACCGATGGCACCCGAGGTTCGCCGGAGCATTATGGTACGAAAGCACCAAAGACGCGACGACGACAGGGACGCCCCTGCAGGCGGCCACCGTGGAGGGTGGGGACGTCCACGTGCTGGGCAACGGGGCGGTGCTCGTGGGTATGGGAGAGCGGACCACCGCACCGGCCGTGGAGCTGCTGGCCCAGGATCTCTTCGCCACCGGCCAGGTCGACCGGCTCTTGGCCGTGGAGCTGCCACGAGGTCACGCGACGATGCACCTGGACACCGTGTTGACCATGGTCGACCGTGCGACCTTCGTCGCCTACCCGGGGCTCGGCGCCACCCTGCGCTCCTGGACGGTGACGTCGAGGGGTGCGGCCGAGCGTGGGAGGTCGGCGCTGCAGGTGCGGGCCCACGGCGATCTCTGGGAGGCGATCGCGCAGGTGCTCGAGGTCGAGCGGGTGCGCGTGCTGACCGCGGACGAGGACCTTCGGGTCGCACAGCGCGAGCAGTGGGACGACGGGACGAACGTGTTGGCCCTCCGGCCGGGGCTGGTCGTCGCCTACGAGCGCAACGTGACCACCAACGCGATGCTCGCGGCCCATGGTGTACAGGTGGTCACGATCGCCGGCAGCGAGCTCGGACGTGGTCGCGGCGGGCCCCGCTGCATGTCCTGTCCGATCCGCCGTGATCCGGTATGACGTCCCAGCTCCGGGCGCGGCGTTGGAGAATTTCGGCCAGCGTGGCGTGCCCCGGCATCAACAGTGCGGTGATCTTCACCGGTTCGGAGCTGGGCACGGTCGGGATGACTGCGGTGCAGGCCGGCCAGGCAGGGTACGACCCGATGGTCGCTGCGCATCGTCGCGGACCGGGTGGACCGGGCGCATCCTGAGCGTGCACGTCCTCGTGGAAGGGCTGCCACCCGAACCGGTCGAACACGCCCGGCCGTCTGCCACCCGACCTTACCTACGCGCGCGCTCGTGATGAGTCGACGCGGCCGATTGACAGCGAACCTCCGGCGTAGTTGCATCGCCGCATATTGATATCAACGCACACTGATGGGAAGCGACGTGGGGAGTCCGTCTCGGATGGCGAGCCGGCTGGCCCGGTCGTCGGCCTGGCCGACCTCGCGGTGTTCGCCGATCCGCTGAGGGCGCGGATCGTCACCCTGCTGGCCGACGAGCCGCTGTGCACCTGTCACCTGGTGGGCATGCTCCCGGCCCGCCAGCCCACGGTCTCCCATCACTTGAAGGTGCTTCGTGAGGCCGGGCTGGTCCGGTCCGAGCCGGTGGGACGGTACACCTACTACCGGCTGGTCCCTGCCGCGCTGGAGCCCTACGCCCGGCTGCTGGCTGACCTCGGTGACCGTGCCGATCGCACGGAGCGCATGGGAGCCGTCCCGAATCAGCGGCTACCGTGCGAGTGAGCAGCCCGGCCCCGACCGCTGCGGATCCCGCCGCCCGGCCACACCGGCTCGGTTGCCGGTGCTCGATATCGTCCGATCCGTACTCATCCTTCTCGTCTTTCTCGGCATCCTCCTGGCTGCCGGCGCCCTGACCCGGGTGCTCGGTGAACGCGCCCGCGGGTGGGCGTGGTCGAGCCTCGGCTGCTGCCCCGGCTCGGCCCCTGGGCGCTGGCCGGCCTGGTCTACGGCGCTGGCCGGCCTGGTCTACGTCGCCCTCTGGGCCCGTCGACGCACGCCCCCGTCCGTCGTCGTTCCCGCGCCTTCCTGGTCCCACGGAGATCGCGAGTCGCTCAACGTCGGGTCCCACGTCGCCGGACGGACCCGGTCATCCTGGAGTGCACAGGAGCAGATCGACACCCTGGCTGCCGCCGGAGTGTCGGTCGGTGCTTGCATGCACGCGACGCTGGCCGACGGGACGTGCTCACCGCCCGAGGGATCCGGCTGCGGTACGCCCGGGACGCGTTTGCGCGCCTCGGCATCGAGGGCGCGTCGGTCATCAGCTTCTGACCCGCCCGGGCGGTCCGCCCCGCGCCCTTGCCATGAGGAGAACACCATGAGTACTGCCCCCCGCCCGACTCGGAGTCCCGCTCGTCAGCGTGGTACCTGCCCGGCTGGTTCGACGAAGCCGTGGCGTTGCTCGTCTTCGAGGTTCAGGACACCCGGTCGGTACAGGGTCGGTTGGACTCCCGGACCAGGACCGTGTCGATGGCCGACCTGATCCTGTTCCACGGGCACGCCTGCGACGGTCTGGTCCGCGGTGCCTACGCCTTGCGTGCGCTGGTCGACGTCGCCACCGAGGACGGGGTGGTGGACCGTACCGGTCTGCTGGTGGTGTCGACGAGCAGCTCGTGCCTGGGGGACGTGGCCGCCTACCGGACCGGGGCCGGGCCCGGTCCGGTACCCCTCGGCTCGACGACACCCGGGGGTCGGCTTCATCGTGGTCCGGTTGTCCACCGGGGGAACGTGGGAGGTTCGGGAGGAGCCGGGGTTCTTCCCGCCGGTGATCGCGGCGTCGGGGGCGGCGCTGCTGCTGCCCGGCCCACCGGGTCGACATGCTGGTCGGCAACATCGGGCGGTCCGGTACCGTACGGGCCACGCTCGCCGCGTCGGTGGCGATGACCGGCCAGGTAGTCACGAAGTTCCCGCAGCCGACCGGTGGCGGGTGACGCGAGCACCGGTCGGCTGGCGACCGTCCGGGGACCGGTGGGGGACTTGCGACCCTGATGTTCCGGGTGTCGTCTGGTGAGGGTGAGCTCGGTGGCCCACCGACGGGGTGGGTCGTGGCGTGCGATGAGGCAGGGTGGCGTCGGTGGCAGCAGGTCCCGTGGTGGTCGGTGTCGACGGGTCAGAGCACGCTGGTCTAGCGGTGGACTGGGCGGTGGACGCCGCGGTTCGGGAGCACCGGCGCCTCGTCCTGCTGCATGCCTGGCACCTGCCGGTCGCTCCGGTGGCGGTCGGGGTGTACGACGAATCTGAGTTGCATGAGGCGCTGGACCAGGCGGGCCGGGCGATCCTCGACCAAGCGCGCGACCGGGCACGAACCCGGGCCGGCGGCCACGACCTGGAGATCATCCCTCGGCTGGTCAGCGGTGAGTCCGCAGCGCAGGCGATGGTCGACGAGAGCATCCAGGCCGGACTCCTGGTGCTGGGCTCGCGGGGGCTCGGCGGCTTCGCGGCGGTCCTGCTGGGATCGGTGGCGATGCACGTGGCTGCCCACGCCCGTTGCCCGGTCGTGGTGATCCGAGGCGTTCCCGCCGGGATCGATGGCCCCGTCGTGGTCGGGGTGGACGGGTCGACGCACACCCAGCAGGCGCTGGCCTTCGGCTTCGAGCAGGCGGCGGCCCGGGGGGTCGGGCTGCTCGCGGTCCACGTCTGGCGCAGCACGTCTCCCGACGAGCTTGACGCCGCATCGGCGAGCGTCCCCGGGGTTCCGGAGGCCGAGATGCTGAGCCGACGACTGCTCTCCGAGCAGCTTGCCGGGTGGGTCGCGCAGTACCCCGACGTGCCGGTCAGCACTGCGGTCGAGCACGGTGCGATCGTACCGAGCCTCGTCCGCACCGGCCATCAAGGATGCCTGCTGGTGGTCGGTTCGCGTGGCCTGGGTGGGTTCAGCGGGCTGCTGCTCGGCTCGGTGAGCCGGGGCCTGCTCGACCACGCCGACTCCCCGGTCGCCATCGTCCGGGCGGATCGCCCTGTGACGTGACGACGCATCCGCTGCGGGGTCGAGCTCGGTGAGGGCGACGACGCGCGGTTGATCCCGCTCCCGCACGTGCCGCTGGCGACGTCCGGCGGCGCCTCAGCTGCTGGCAGGCCGCCCGACAGCGGCGTCAGAAGTGACCCAGTCCTCGAGCAGCCCCGGCAGCAGCGCCTCCTCGTGGACGGCGAGCCCAGTGTCGGCCATCGCATGGGCGAGCCGTGGGTCCCACGGTGACGGGGTTGGGCGGCCCTCCAGCGGAAGGCCGCCCCGGAACGCCGAGACGGCGGAGAGGTAGTCGTCGGCCCCCATGCGCCACGGCCGTGCGCCCACGGCCTCGGCGATGCGTCCCGCGATCAGCAGACCTGGCCAGTCGAAGTCGCCGTGGTAGTCCAGCCGGCACCCGGCTGCCGCGAGCAAGCCGAGCAGATCGATCACGACCGCGGCGGGGTTGCCCATGGTGCACACCATGAGCGCCTCGCCGGCCCATCGGTCGGCGGCGACCTCCAGCACCCGGGGGTTCTCGCAGACCAGCACACGGCCGGCGCGGAGTGCACCCGGGCAGAGCCGGCCCAGGTCCCGGCTCGTGAGGTGGACCGGGTCACCGTCGTCGGCAGCCAGCTGGAGGCGGCGCGACGGCCCGTCCCCAGCGGCCGAGCGCAGGCCGAGAACCAGCACGGTCGTGGACACCCGGTCGTGGTCGACGCCGTATCGCTGCCAGAGCTGGCGCCGCTGCCCCGGGGTGGAGGGGAAGGGGAGCGACGCGGCTCGGGCAAGGCCGCGCAGGACGACGGCCCCCAGCGCGCTGCCATCATCGAGGGCGTGCGCATCACCGCAGGTCCGGGCGGCCAGCTCGGTGCGGGCGATCCGAACATGGCTGGAGACCGCGACGTCCAGCGCCGGGAGCCGATCAGCCACCAACGCCACGGCCTGCCCCGCAGTCGCAACGGGGTCCCTGGCTCGGGTCAGCAAGCCCAGCCGGGCGACGTCGTCCACCCACTCCTGAGCCCACGTGCCATCTGCCAGCCATGCCTCGATGCCTGCGTTCATCACCTCGAGGGGCGCATCACGCGTTCGACGCGACTGTTCGCGCTGCGCCCGCCGGTCGACCAGGGGCCGGCCCAGGACGCCGGCACACGCCTGGACCACACCACCGTGGACGCCCAACCGGTCACGGATGACGGCGTCGAGCTCGCGCAGGTCGAGCACGACCCGGTCCTGGACAAGGTGTCGCCCGATCAGTCGGCCCAGCGCCTGGCGCGCATCCCGGTCAAGCGCGCTGATGGTGACCCGTCCCTGGGCGAGGAGTCCCCGCTGCTCGGGCCTCGCCGCCAGGGTCGCCGCCACGTCGCGCAGGGCGGGGTCACCCAGCGGGTCGACCGAGGACGGTTCGCTCATGCCAGCCCGACTGCCTGCAACGCCCGACCGTCCCACGTGTAGTGCGCTTG
>JAJYSQ010000126.1 GCA_021793495.1 Actinomycetes bacterium | reverse complement strand
TGGTGAACGTGCCCAGGAAGATCGTGAAGACGGTGGCCACGTACAGCAGCACCTTCAGCCAGAAACGGGTCATGTCCCGCTCGGCGTAGTCGTTGATGACCGTGCGCATCCCGTTCACCCCGTGCAGCTCGGCCAGCCACAGCATCAGCAGGTCCCACATCTGCCAGAAGGGGCTGGCCCACCGCCCGGCCACGAAGGCGAAGTCGACCCGGGCGATACCCTGGCCCAGGACCAGCTGGATGAACAGGTGGCCGAGGACCAGGAAGACCAGCACGATCCCGGACACCCGCATGAACAGCCAGCTGTACAGCTCGTAGTTCGTCCGGGTGGCCTGCCCGGACCGGGACGACCGCGGCGGGGCCAGGTCGGGAGCTCCTCCGCGCGGCGGGGGGCTGGCGGGCAGTGCACCCGGGGGTGGCGAGACCGGCGTGCTCATCAGGCCCCCTGGGCGATGTGGCCGAGCTGGACGATCAGGAACGGGACCATCAGCACCACCCACAGCACGACCACCGACCACAGCATGGTCTTCTGAAATCGCGGTCCCTTGCCCCAGAAGTCCACGGCCATGACCCGCAGCCCGTTGAGCGCGTGGTAGAGGACGGCGCCCACCAGGCCCGCCTCCAGAAGGCCGACGATCGGGTTCTTGTAGGTGGCGATCACCGTGTTGTAGTCGTTCGGGGAGACCCGGACCAGCGCGGTGTCCAGGACGTGAGCGAAGAGGAAGAAGAAGACGAGAACGCCGGTGATCCGGTGGGCCACCCACGACCACATGCCCTCGTGCCCACGGTAGAGCGTGCCAACCGATGCCTTGGGCACGGCGCGAACCTCCCCGGTGCGGGAACGAGTGGGCGTGGGCGCGGCGCGACCAGTCCCGTCCGGGGCAGGTACGGCCCCGGACCTCCTCGATGCTAGCGAGGCCAGCCCGCACCGCCCACCGCGAGCCCCGGATCGGGCGTCGAGGTGTGACGCACTTCTCACCCGAGGTGGTGCGGGGTGAGAGCTGACGCTTCCCCCCGCCGCACCGCCTGGCCCTACCCTGGGGAGCCGATCGGACCCGGGGGAAGGGAAGGCGACCATGACCGCGAGCGGTGGCCCTGCGGGGACCGACGACCCCGGCCGCGCGACCGACCCCGGCCGCGCGACCGAGTCGGGGCTGCCGGTGGCCGCGGTGTATGGGCCCGAGGCGCTGGCCGGCTGGGACCCCGCCGAGCGGCTGGGCGATCCTGGGAGGTACCCGTTCACCCGAGGGGTGTACCCGGGCATGTACACCCGCCGGCCCTGGACGATGCGCCAGTACGCCGGCTTCGGTACCGCCGCGGAGTCGAACCGCCGCTACCACCAGCTGATCGACGCCGGCACCACCGGGCTGTCCGTCGCGTTCGACCTGCCGACCCAGATGGGGTACGACTCCGATGACCCGGTCGCCGCCGGGGAGGTGGGCAAGGTCGGGGTGGCGATCGACTCGCTGGCCGACATGCGGGTGCTGTTCGACGGGATCCCCCTGGACCGGGTGTCCACCTCGATGACGATCAACGCCCCGGCGGCCCTGCTCCTGCTGCTCTACCAGCTGGTCGGCGCCGAGCAGGGCGTCGCCCCCGCGGCGCTGACCGGCACCACCCAGAACGACGTGCTCAAGGAGTACATCGCCCGAGGCACCTACATCTTCCCGCCGCGGGCCTCGCTGCGGCTGACCACCGACATCTTCCGGTACGCCCGGACGACGCTGCCGCGGTGGAACACCATCTCGATCTCCGGCTACCACATGGCCGAGGCCGGAGCGACCCCCGTGCAGGAGGTCGCCTTCACCCTGGCCGACGGCATCGAGTACGTCCAGGCCGCGCTGGCGGCCGGGTTGGCGGTGGACGAGTTCGCCCCGCGGCTGTCCTTCTTCTTCGTCGCCCGCACCACGTTGCTCGAGGAGGTGGCCAAGTTCCGGGCTGCCCGGCGGATCTGGGCGCAGGTGATGCACGACGAGTTCGGCGCGCGCGACCCACGGTCGATGATGCTGCGGTTCCACACCCAGACCGCCGGCGTCGCGCTCACCGCCCAGCAGCCGGAGCTCAACCTGGTCCGGGTCGCCGTGCAGGGGCTGGCCGCGGTGCTCGGCGGCACCCAGTCGCTGCACACGAACTCCTACGACGAGGCGATCGCGTTGCCCAGCGAGAAGGCGGCCCGGCTGGCGCTGCGCACCCAGCAGGTCCTGGCGTACGAGACCGACGTCACCGCGACCGTCGACCCGTTCGCCGGCTCGTACGTCGTGGAGTCGCTCACCGACGAGCTGGAGGAGGGGGTGCGGACCTTGATGGGCCGGGTCGCCGATCTCGGCGGGGCGGTCGCGGCCATCGAGCAGGGGTTCCAGCGGTCGCAGATCGAGGAGAGCGCCTACCGGGTGGCCCAGCAGATCGAGGCCGGGGCGCGAACCGTGGTCGGGGTCAACCGGTTCACCGTGGCCGAGGAGGAGTCCTACACGCCCCTGCGGGTGGACCCGGCGATCGGCGAGGAGCAGGCTCGTCGGTTGGACCGCTTGCGGTCGCGGCGAGACTCCGCGGCGGTCCGGGACCGGCTGGACCAGCTGCGGACGGCGGCCGCGGACGCCACCGGTCGGGTGAACGTCCTCGAGCCGATGCGCGAGGCGTTGGCGGCGTACGGCACGGTTGGTGAGGTCTGCGCGGCGCTGCGCGACGTGTGGGGGACGTACGTCCCGGTGGGCACGTCCTGACAGCCCTGCCGGGCGGGTGTCCCAGATGGCGGCTCTCCCGGTCCCACGCCACCGTAGTCTGACCGATTCAGCCGGAACGTCTGCTGTGAGAAATCTGCCTGGCGTGACGTACCCTGTGGGTTTCGAAACCACCGAGCGGAGGCCGACATGCTGCTCTACCTTGCCGTGGGGGTGTTTGCCCTGCTCGCCGTCGCCGGGCTGGTGTGGCTGGCGGTGCGTGGGAAGCGGGGGGACGAGATCCGGCGCTTCCACGCGGCCCGGGACTTGACGACCGCGTGGAGCGAGCAGGCTCCCGGCCGGTCGCCGTCCGGCCGGTCGCCGTCCGGCCGGTCGCCGTCCGGCCAGGCGCCGTCCGGCCAGGCGCCGTCCCACCAGGCGCTGACCGACCAGGCGCCGTCCGACTGACCGGGCGGGGCCCATCGGCCAGCCGAGGTCTCGGAACGGTCACGGTTGCATCTCTGTGCTGCGACAACCGGCTCTGTGCTGCGACAACCGGCCACGTCGGGAGCGAACTTGGCGGAAGATGCCAACCAGCGACCGGCCCGCGTCGGCGAGGTATGTCATCGCTGTCGGGCCGAGCCTGGAGTTCACTGTGTCGAGCCCGTCCGGGCCCTGTCTGAGGAGGAAATTCGTGCGCAGCAGCGTCAAGATCGCCGCGGCGGTGGGCGTGCTGGCCCTGACCGCCGCCGCCTGCGGGAGCAAGCCCGCCACCAGTACCCCCAGCTCCTCGTCCTCGGCGACCAGCGCCGCGCCCGCCTCGTTCAAGGCGTGCATGGTCACCGACACCGGTGGGATCGACGACCGTTCCTTCAACGCCTCGGCCTGGCAGGGCATCCAGAACGCGGAGTCCGCGCTCGGCGTCTCCGGCCAGTACCTGCAGTCCACGTCGCAGAACGACTACACCCCGAACATCAACGCCCTGGTGGGGCAGAAGTGCGGGGTCATCGTCACCGTCGGGTTCCTCATGGGAGACGCGACCAAGGCGGCCGCGACGGCCAACCCGAACCAGAAGTTCGCGATCGTCGACTTCAGCTACACCCCGACCATGCCGAACGTCCTGGGCCTGACCTACAACACCGCCCAGGCCGGGTTCCTCGGCGGGTACCTCGCGGCCGGGATGACCAAGACCGGCAAGGTCGCCACGTTCGGCGGGATGAAGATCCCCCCGGTGACCATCTACATGGACGGCTACTGGGACGGCGTGAAGTACTACAACGCCCAGCACAAGACGAACGTCCAGGTCCTGGGCTGGAACGAGACGACCCAGAACGGCACGTTCACGGGTGACTTCACCGACCAGGCCAAGGGTCAGCAGGTCACCCAGACCTTCATCCAGCAGGGCGCCGACATCATCTTCCCGGTGGCCGGCAACGTCGGTCTGGGGGCGGCCAAGGCGGCCCAGCAGTCGAACGGCAAGGCCAACCTGCTCTGGGTGGACACCGACGGGTGCGTCAGCGCCCCCCAGTACTGCTCGCTGTTCATCTCCAGCGTGACGAAGGGCATCGCCGTCTCCGTCCAGGGGGCCGTCAAGGCGGCCAAGGACGGGACCTTCCAGGGCGGGGCCTACGTCGGTACGCTCGCCAACAACGGCGTGGGCCTGGCTCCGTTCCACGACTGGGCGAGCAAGGTGCCCGCGACGTTGCAGAGCGAGCTCGCCCAGGTCAAGGCCGGGATCATCGCCGGCACGATCAAGGTCACCTCGCCCAGCCAGCCGTCCAGCAGCTGAGCCTGCACGCCCCCGGGGCGGGTCGGGTAGCCTCCGACCCGCCCCGGGGGCGTGCCATCCGGTGGGGTGTGCGGACGGCCGGCGGGTCGACCCACGATGGGTGAGGAGCAGGGCGCTGAAGCTCGAACTGACCGGCATCACCAAGCGCTTCGGCGCCCTGGTCGCGAACGACCACATCGACCTGGTCGTCGCCCCCGGCGAGGTCCACGCGCTGCTCGGGGAGAACGGCGCCGGCAAGACCACGTTGATGAACGTCCTCTACGGGCTGATCTCCCCGGACGATGGCCAGGTCCTCGTCGACGGGCAGCCCGTGCACTTCCACAGCCCGGCCGACGCGATCGCCGCCGGGATCGGGATGGTCCACCAGCACTTCATGCTGATCCCGGTCTTCACGGTGGCCGAGAGCCTGATGCTCGGCGACGAGCGCACCCGCGGGTTCGGCCTGCTCGACCGCCGGCGGGCCCGGCGTGACGTCGAGGAGCTCTCCACCCGGTTCGGCCTGCCGGTCCCGCCGGACGCCCTGATCGAGGATCTTCCGGTCGGGGTCCAGCAGCGGGTGGAGATCCTCAAGGCCCTGCGCCGGGACGCCTCGCTGCTCATCCTCGACGAGCCGACCGCCGTGCTCACCCCGCAGGAGATCGAGGAGCTGTTCACGGTGATGCGCCGGCTGCGCGACTCCGGACGGTCGATCGTGTTCATCACGCACAAGCTCAAGGAGGTCAAGGCGATCGCCGACCGGATCACCGTCATCCGGCGAGGACAGGTGGTCGGGACGCCCGCGCCGAGTGCCAGCGAGTCGGAGCTGGCCTCGCTGATGGTGGGGCGGACCGTCGCGCTGGAGATCGACAAGGCACCGGCGACCCCCCGGGACGTGGTGCTCGCCGTCTCGGGGCTGACCGTGGCCGACGACCGTGGCCAGGTGGTCGTGCGTGGCGTGGACTTCCAGGTGCGGGGCGGGGAGATCTTGGCCCTCGCCGGGGTCGAGGGCAATGGCCAGACGGAGCTCATCGAGGCGCTGATGGGGCTGCGCCCGACGTTGGGCGGCTCCGTGCTGCTCGACGGCGTCGAGCTCGCCGGTGCCCCCACTCGTACCGTGCTGCACGCCGGTGTGGGGTACGTCCCGGAGGACCGGCAGGAGGACGGGCTGGTCGGCGACTTCTCCGTCGCCGACAACCTGGTCCTGGACCTCTACGACCAGGTCCCGTACGCCCACGGGCTGGCGATGCGCAGCTCGGCGGTGGAGTCGAACGCCCGCGAGCGGGTGGCGGAGTTCGACGTGCGAACCACGTCGACCACCACATCGGTGGGCACGCTGTCCGGCGGCAACCAGCAGAAGGTGCTGCTGGCCCGGGAGCTCTCCCGCCCCTTGCGGCTGCTGCTGGTGATGCAGCCCACCCGGGGCCTGGACGTCGGGTCCACCGAGTTCGTCCACCGGCGCATCGTCGCCGAACGGGACACCGGCACGGCCGTCGTGCTGGCCTCCTCCGAGCTCGACGAGGTCCTCGGGCTGGCCGATCGGATCGCGGTGATGTACCGCGGTCAGATCGTGGGGGAGCGTCCGGCCGGGGCG
>JAJYSQ010000125.1 GCA_021793495.1 Actinomycetes bacterium | reverse complement strand
CCAAGGTCACGATGGAGCTGACCATCGCACAGTCGCTGGTGCTGCACCGGCGACTGTTGGCCGGCCACCTGGACCTGGTGTTCATCAAGCAGAACCCCGGAGAAGGGGTGGGCCGGCTGGTGCGCCGTGACCGGCTCACCTGGGTGGGGCTGCCCGGCTCCACGTTGGACGACACCGACATCGTGCCGTTGATCACCTACCCGAACCCGAGCCTGTCCCGGGACACCGCGACCAGCGTGCTGGAGCGCGCAGGGCGGACGTGGCGGGTCACCTGCACCACCCGGGAGATCAACGGCATGCTCGCCGCAGTGCGGGCCGGGCTCGGCATCACCGTGCTGGCACAGAGTCTGGTGCCCTCGGACCTGGTGGTGATGCCGGCCTCGAGCGCGCTGCCCGAGCTCGGCGACGTGGACATGGTGCTGGTGGACAACCCGAACGCCCCGCGCGACCCGGTGGAGGCGCTGGCGGCGGCGATCCTCGGACGACACTGAGCATCGACCACGCAGCACGCACGGTCACCGGGCTACGCCGGGCGAGACCCGCCGTCATCGTCCGGGACGGACCAGTCAGCCCTCCTGACGCTTCTTGTCCTCCTGCACGAAGAAGTCGATCACCAGCCGACCCACGGTGAGCACTCCGAAGGCCAGTGCACCGAAGAGGATCAGGCTGGTCAGCCCCCCGAGCACCGAGGAGATGCCGCCGTAGCGGATCGCGGAGAACTGGCCGATCGCGTCGAGGATGGCCGTCAGGCCGAGCACGCCGGCGAAGACGATCACCGCGACGTAGGCGAGCCTGGCCGTCTTCTGCGTGCTGGAGACCGCGAACGTGGTGTCGAACAGCCCCGGGTTCCCGGAGGTCGGGTACTGCCCGCCGTACCCATAGCCGCCCTGCGGCTGCTGAGCGTAGCCGCCGGACTGTGGCGGCATCGACGCCTGCCCGTACCCGGGCGCCGGCGGCTGAGGCATCGAGGCCTGGCCGTAGCCACCAGGACCCTGCGGCCCCTGTGGTGCCTGCGGTGCCGACGCCTGGCCATAGCCGCCGGCGGGCTCTCCCGGCTGAGGGAACCCGGGCTGCTGGCCGTGGCCGTGCGCGTCGCCCTGAGGGGCCTGGTACTGAGTCATCAAGCTGCGCCTTTCGTGACGGTGTCGCCCTCAACCCTAGCCGTGCGCACCGACGTCCAGGCGGGGAGAACTCCCCATCCCGGGGCGATGTCAGTGGTCGATGGGAACGTGGGAACCGGTCGGATGGGCGCAGCAGGTCTGCTGGGGATCCGCGCCCATCCGACCATCACGGAGCAGGAGCACAGCAGGTGCCGGGCACACCTCCCCGGACCTTGACACACCGACGAGAAATTGATACATTTGTTCTATGGTGTTCAACGATGACGAGACCCACCCGGAGCAGCACTCCGGCATGGAGTCGCGCGAGGAGAACGCCACTGAGGGCGCTACTCAGCCTGGCGACGGAACCGACCCAGGGGTTCGTAGTGAGCCGCCGACCGACGGCGACGCTGCCCCGGATCGGCCGAACGGCGAGGACGACGCTGCCGACGCGTCGCCAAGCACCGGCGAGGAGCCCACTGTCGAAGGGGAGAGCGACGAGGACGAGCGCGACTACTTCGTGACGCTGCCCGTCAGCCCCGACGTCGGGCTGACCGAGGTGGTCGCGGCCGCGCAGGAGGTCGATCGCGCGCAGGCGGCCTGGCACCCGGGCGTGGGCCACTCCCAGGTCGCCGATGTTCTCGGCGCCACCGCCCCGGGAGCGTCGCTCGCGGCAGTGATCGAGCAGGCCACCGAGCGGGACAGCAGCGACCGGGACCAGGCCACCAGGATCGAGCTGATCGCGGCCTGCGACCGGATGATGGCCCACCTGAGCGCGGTGCAGGCCCGGTTTGCCGGCGAGTTCCTGGACGAGCGGGGCGGCTCCTCGCACTCCCTGACCGCCACGCACGACGAGATCTCCTGCCGCCTGGCCACAACGTCCTACGCCGCTGGGTCGATCATCTCCCGGGCCCTCGCCCTGGAGGAGTCGCCTCGGCTGCGCGAGGCGCTGCACGGCGGCGAGGTCTCCGCACGCAAGATCGATGTGATCACTGCCGCCACGTACGGGCTGGACCGGCGTGAACGGGCAAACATCGAGGACTACGGCATCGAGCTGGCACCCACCCACACCCCGCCCCAGCTGAAGAAGGCCCTGGCAGCGGCCGTGATCGCCACCGATCCCAGCAAGGCCAAGGAGCGCCACGAGAAGGAGGTCAAGGAGCGCTGCGTCACCTTCGAGCCGGCACCGCACGGTATGTCGTGGCTCGGCGTCTACCTGCCCGCCGAGGACGGCTTGAGCATCTACACCTTCCTGGACGCGATCGCGGCCGACCATGCCGCTGACGACGAGCGGTGCATCAACGCCCGCCGTGCCGACGCCCTCACCGGGATCGTCACCTCGATGCTGGCCGACGGGAAGCTGCTGGACGGATCCAGCCTGCCCAGGCACCACGGGCAGCTTCCGCACCTCCATCTGTCCATCACCGCGCCGGTCCTCGCCGGCGATGAGCACACTCCAGCGCTCCTGCACGGCTATGGCCCGATCGACGCCGGGCACGCCCACACGCTCGCCGAACGTGCGGGCAGGGCTCCTGCACCCAGCGGCGACACCGCTGCCCGGTCGGGAACGACCACGCAGCGCTCCGAACCGAGGAGCACCGGGGCCGGCTCAGCCAGTGCTGCCCATCGCGCACACCGCTCGGACACTGCACTCCCGCCAGGCACCACCGAGCGGTCGACCGGACGGTCCAGCCACCGGCGCTCCGAGAAGCTCATCGATCCGCCGACGGAATCCGCGGACTACCCCGGTTCCGACCGCCCGAACCTCCAGCACACGGTGCCTGGGCCCTGCCCCGTGGCTCCGGGGGTGATGGCGGGCCTGGGCGCACACCCAGGAGCAACCTGGTCCGAACGGTGCGACCTGCTCGACCGTCTCGGCCCTGACGCCACAACTGAAGAGCTCGATGCGATTCTCGGGCCCGCCCGCCGCTCGGCCGACCATCGATCTCAGATCGACGACGCAGAGATCTGGCGCCAGGTCCTCGACGATCGAGGTTCCCCACCCCGCTCTCCCGGCTCACCCGAGGAGCCCGGAGGTCGCGACTGTCCCAGCGATCCCGACGATCCCGACCCCGAGTGGACCTGGATGTGCCGCTACGTGCCGTGGCTCGACCCGATGTGGGGGCTCATTCCCCCACCGCGGGCCCCGCACCTGCCCGACGGCACCAGCGCAGCTGCGCTGATCCGCTGGCTCCAGACGCATCCCACCAGCTCGGGCGACCGGGCGGCCGCTGGGCTGCAGACCGGTTCTGCGAACTCCCCGGTCCACAGGACCACCACGGCGGGGCCGTGCGCGCAGATCGAGAACGAGCTCGGCCTGATCTGCACCGACGCCTACGCCCCGTCGCGTCGGCTGCGCACCCGGATCCTCGACCGGGACCAGACCTGCCGGTTCCCGACCTGCCAGGTGCCGGCCTGGCGTTGCCAGCTCGACCACATCGTGCCCTTCGACGAATCTCTTCCCGCCTGGGCCCAGACGGTCGAGACCAACCTCCACGCGTTGTGCGCCCACCACCACCAGGTGAAGACAGCCGGGCTCTTCTCCGTCGAACGCGACCCGCGCACCGGGATCACCACCTGGCACGCGCCGACCGGCCACGTCTACGCCCGGGCGCCCGAGCACGCCGACTACACCGCCATCGCCCACCACCTGCGCGACGACTACGCCATGACGATCTGCGAGGAGGACCCGGTGGGCAGCGTCGAGGGCCTCGTACCGCTCACCGTCCCTGCCGGTGCCCCTCCGGACCCGGCCAGTGACCAGACCACGGCGCAGAACACCGATGCCGATGCCGATGCCGACGCCGCCGACCCGGCCGCCGACAGCGCCTGGCACCTGGGCTGGGATGGCGAACCGCCGTTCTGACGCGGGAACGTGCCGACTCCGCCCCCGCTGGAATGTCCGCACCACCACATCGGTTGCACCTGACATGAGTGCACCGCCGCTGACAGTGGACATCTGGTCCGACATCGCCTGCCCCTGGTGCTACATCGGCAACCAGACCCTGGGTCAGGCGATCGAGAAGTACGACGGGGACGTCACCGTCCGGTACCACTCCTTCGAGCTCGCACCGGACACCCCGGTGGACTTCGACGGCTCAGAGACGGACTTCCTCGTGGACCACAAGGGGATGTCGGCCGAGCAGGTGCAGCAGATGCTCGCCCAGGTGACGGCGACCGGTGCGTCCGCCGGGGTGCAGCTCGACTTCGACGCCGTGCGGCACACGAACACCCTCCGCGCCCATCAGGCGCTGCACCATGCCGCCGAGCACGGCCTGCAGGGCGCCCTGCTGGAGCGACTGTTCCGCGCCTACTTCAGCGAGGGACGGCACGTGGGCCGGGACGCCGACCTCGCCGAGGAGGTCGGTCTGGACCGGGACCAGCTGCTGGCCGACCTCACCGCCGACCGGTACGCCGCCGACGTGCAGCGCGACATCAACCACGCCCAGCAGATGGGGGTGCGGGGTGTGCCGTTCTTCGTGTTCGAGAGCCAGTACGGCGTCTCCGGCGCGCAGAGCGCCGACACCTTCAGTGACGTGCTCTCCCACGTCGCCGCTGAGGTCAGCACCGTCCGCGCCTGAGCGCTACCCGAGCCGCTCCCGCAGCGCGCCGAGCTGGTCCCGCATCGCACCCGGCAGCCGGTCGCCGAACTGGGCGAAGTATTCCTCGATGCTGTCCGCCTCCTCCCGCCAGGCCGCAGCGTCCACCCGGTGCAGCTCCGCCAGGTCCGCCTCCGCCAGGTCCAACCCGTCCACCCGGAGCTCCCCGTCCGCCGGCGCCACGCCCAGCGGCGTCTGCTTGCCGGTCACCTCGCCCTCGACGAGCCGCAGCAGCCAGTCCAGCACGCGGGCGTTCTCAGCAAACCCGGGCCACAGGAACGAGCCGTCCGCCCCCTTCCGGAACCAGTTCACGGCAGCGATCTGCGGCGCGCGGGCACCCAGCTGCGCACCGACCGCGAGCCAGTGGCCGAAGTAGTCGGCCATGTTGTAGCCGCAGAACGGCAGCATCGCGAACGGGTCCCGGCGCAGGTCACCGATCGTCCCCTCGGCGGCTGCCGTGCGCTCCGAGGAGATGCTGGCACCGAAGAACACGCCGTGCTCCCAGTCCCTGGCGGCGGTGACCAGCGGCACGTTCGTCGCGCGCCGGCCGCCGAACAGGATGAGGTCCAGCGGCACTCCCTCACCGTCGTCCCAGTCCGGGTCGATGATCGGGCACTGCGCCGCCGACACGGTGAACCGCGAGTTCGGGTGCGCGGCAGGGCGGCCGGTCTCAGCCGCAACCTGTGGCGTCCAGTCCTCGCCGAGCCAGTCGACCAGGTGGTCCGGTGGTTCGGGGGTGAGACCCTCCCACCACACGTCGCCGTCATCGGTGCGGGCCACGTTGGTGAAGATGACGTCGTGGGTCAGCGTCTCGACGGCGGTGGGGTTGGTCCGCACCCCGGTGCCCGGTGCCACCCCGAAGAACCCGGCCTCCGGGTTGATCGCCCACAACCGACCGTCTTCGCCAGGGCGTAGCCAGACGATGTCGTCGCCGAGCGTGGTCACCGTCCACTCCGGCAGCGCCGAACGCAGCATCGCCAGGTTCGTCTTCCCGCAGGCGGAGGGGAACGCCGCCGCCACGTGGAACCGCCGGCCGTCGGCGTGGGTGAGCCGGATGAGCAGCATGTGCTCAGCGAGCCAGCCCTCGTCCCGGGCCAGCGCCGAGGCGATCCGCAGCGCGTAGCACTTCTTCCCGAGCAGCGCGTTGCCGCCGTACCCGGACCCGTAGGACCAGATCTCCCGGTCCTGCGGGAAGTGGCTGATGTACTTCGTCTCGTTGCACGGCCACGGCACGTCCGCGCGCTCCGAACCGTCATCGCCCACCAGCGGCATCCCCACTGAGTGCACCGCGGGCACCCACTCGTCGCCCGCCTCGACCTGGGCCA
>JAJYSQ010000124.1 GCA_021793495.1 Actinomycetes bacterium | reverse complement strand
CCCGCCTCGACGCCCCGCACCAGCAGCGTGCTACGCGCTGGCCCGGGGTGCCGTGCCAACCGTCCCCCGAGCGAGCATCGTGTGCGAGGTGAGCAGTGACCAGCATCTCGGTGAGCGGCCTGGTCTCCGGGCTGAACACCACCCAGATCATCAGCTCGATCATGGCGGCGGCTGCCATCCCGCAGCAGCAGCTGCAGTCCCAGCTGGCCACGCAGCAGCAGACCGTGGCCGCCTACCAGCAGATCGCCACCGGTCTGTCCACCCTGAACAACGACACCACCAGCCTGGCCTCCTCCGGCCCGGCCTGGCAGGCGGTCGTCGCTACCTCGTCCTCACCCGCGCTGACCGCGACCGCTGTCGCCGGCGCTGCGACCGGCAGCTACACGCTGAGCGTCACCCAGCTCGCACAGGCCCAGTCCACGGTCTCCGGCACCTCGGTCGCGCTGACCGATACCACCGCGTTCTCCACCGGGTCGTTCACCATCGCGAACGCCGCGGGCGCCACGGTGGCGACGGTCACCCCGAGTGACGGGTCGCTGTCTTCGGTGGTCTCGGCGATCAACGCGGCCAACGCGGGGGTGACCGCCGCCGCGGTACAGACCTCGTCGGGGGCCTACCGGCTCATGGTGACCGCCAACCAGACGGGGGCGGCGGGTGCCTTCTCGATCAGCGGGCTGACCGCCCCCGGCGGACTGTCCACGCTGACCGCTGCGCAGGATGCGCAGGTCTCGATGGGCTCGGGGGCGACCACGCTGACCGCGTCCTCCTCCACGAACACGTTCACCGGCTTCGTCCCGGGAGTGACCTTCACCGCCAGCGCCGTGGCCAGCAACGTGGCGCTGAACGTGAGTGCCGACTCCTCGGCGATCACCAAGTCGGTCGCGGCGATGGTGGGGGACGCGAACAGCGTGCTGTCCACGATCGGCACCGACATCGCCTACAACGCGGCCAGCAAGACCGGTGGTCCGCTGCTCGGGGACATGGTCACCCAGCAGCTGCAGCAGAACCTGCTCGCCACGGTCAGCGGCAGCGCCCTGGGCGCCCAGCTCGCGCAGTACGGGATCAGCATCAACAGCACCGGGGCGATGACCTTCGCCCCCGCCACGTTCACCGCCGCCTACCAGTCCAACCCGAGCGGGGCCCAGCAGGCCATCGGCGCGTTCGCCTCCGCGCTGGGTCAGGTCGTCACCCAGGCCACCGATCCGGCGAACGGCTCGATCACCATGGCCGTGCAGGGGGTCAACTCGCGGATCTCGGACCTGAACGCCTCGATCGCCAACTGGAGCGTCCTGCTGGCCCAGCAGAAGACGTCCCTGCAGCAGCAGTACACCAACCTGGAGATGGTGATGAGCCAGCTGAAGGCACAGTCCTCCTGGCTGACGGCGCAGTCCGGCGCGGCATCCGGCGGCTCCTCGTCCTTCTCCTCGTCGACCACCTCGGGCGGGTGAGCCATGGCCCTCACCGCTGCGGCTGCCCGCGCCCGGTACCTCGCTGCGGGCACCGGCACGGCGCCGCGTCCGCGCCTGCTGGTCCTGCTGTACGACCGTCTCATCCTCGACCTGGAGCGTGCCGAAGCCGCGTTCACGCCCGCGCTGCCGGCCACCGACGGGGCCGACCGCCAGGAGGTGGGCCCCGGCCGGGAGCGCGTCACCCACGCCCAGGACATCCTGGCCGCGCTGTGGTCGGCGCTGCAGACCGACGAGTGGGACGGTGGCCCCACCTTGGCGGCGCTGTACGCGCACTGCCTGAACCAGCTGTCTGCGGCGTACGTGGCCACCGACCCGGGGCCGGTCGCCGAGTGCCGCGCACTGCTCGACCCGGTCCGCGACGCCTGGCGCCGAGCGGTCGAGGAGCTGGCCCGCGCCGAGCCGGTGGCGCTGCCTGCCGGACGGGGGGCTGGCGCATGAGCGCGACACCCGAAGCCCTCGTGGCCCGCCCGCCCGCCCCGTCGTCCGGGGCGGGCGAGGGGCTGGCCGACCAGCCTGCCTCCTGGCGTACGGCATGGCTGGGCGAGCTCGACCGGATGGAGATGACGATCGCCGAGGCTGAGGCGCTCCTGCGCTCGGGTCAGGCCCCGGCGCCCACCGGCTGGCAGGCCCCGGAGCGTATCGGCCCGCTTCCCGAGGACCTCGAGCCACGGGCCCAGGCGATCCTCGGTCGACAGCTGGACCTGGCCGCCGAGCTCACCGAGGCAATCATCGGAAACCGTCAGCACTCCCAGCTGATCGGCCGCTTCGACCCGCTGGACCGTTCGACCCCGGTGTACGTCGACCGTTCCTGCTGACGACACGCCGTCGGCGGGGAAACTGGCGATCGGGAATCCTCAGGTCCACGGCGCCGATGGACGAAGAGGAACCCGAGCACGGATCGCTCTCCCCGGCGCCACGGATCGGTGCCCCTCGTCGTACCGGGGAGCCTCCCGCCATGTTCACCAGCATCACCGATACCGCGGTCGGCGCCGCCCTGAGTGGGCTCGCGCTGCGTCAGAAGGTCATTGCCAACAACGTCGCGAACATCAACACGCCCGGTTTCCTGGCCGGTACCGTGCAGTTCGAGGGTGCCCTGTCCCAGGCGTTGGCCGACGGGTCCTCGCCGGCCGTCACCCCGACCATGGCCCGATCTCTGGAGCCCACGCAGCTCAACGGCAACAATGTCAACCTGGACAAGGAGACGGTCTCCAGCATCGATACCCAGCTGCGCTATCAGCTGATGATCCGTGCGCTGGACGACAGCTTCACCCGGCTGGGTACTGCGATCAGCGGGAACGCCTGATGAGCCTCTTCGAGGCCCTGGGGATCTCCGGCACGGGGCTGACGGTGAACAACACGTGGATGTCGGCGATCTCGGACAACATCGCGAACATGAACAACGCGGTGAACCCGTCGCAGCCGGCCTTCCAGACCCGGTACGTCGTGGCCCGCGCGATGAGCTACGGCAGTGCCAACGGTGGTGTGGAGGTTGCCGGGACCGCGCTGGGCAGCTCGGCCGGCACCCTGGTGCACGACCCGACGAGCCCCCTGGCCGACAAGAACGGGTACGTGCGGATGCCGGACGTGAACCTCGGTGACCAGATGACCCAGCTGATCATGGCCGAGCGGGCCTACCAGGCGAACCTGTCGGTGATCAGCCGAGCGATGAGTGCCTATCAGTCGGCCATGACCTTGGGGAAGAACGCATGAGCATCCCGTCCGTACTGCCCGTCTCCGGGGTCACGGCCCCGATCGCCGGGATGGCCGCCAGCCCGGTCGGCACTGCTCCCGTGTCCACCACCGGTGGCTCCGGCACCGGGTTCGGCGCGGCGATCGCCTCCGGCCTGTCCTCGCTGCAGCAGGTGCAGTCCACCGCCGACGGGCTCGCCGCCCAGGCCGCGACCGGTCAGCTCACCGACGTCAGCCAGTACCTGGTCGCGTCCACCCAGGCGACCCTGGCCACGCAGCTGACCGTGGCCGTCCGGAACAAGGCGCTGGACGCGTTCAACTCGATCATGCAGATGCCGGTCTGATGGCGGCACAGATGCCGGGCCCTGTCCCCTCGGGTCCGCACCGGTCCTCGGCTCGACCGACCTCCCTGCCGCCTGTGGTCACCGCGAGCGTGGACCGGGGCCGGCGGATGTTCGCGGGGTTCACCGGTGGGCAGAAGACCGTGACGGTCGTCGCGGTGCTCGCCCTGGTCGCCGGGGGGCTGCTGTTCAGCCAGTGGCTGTCCCGGCCGAGCTACTCGCCGCTGTTCTCCAACCTGTCCCCGACCGACGCCAGCGCGATCGTCGACAAGCTCTCCACCTCGAAGATTCCCTACCAGCTGGCCGACGGCGGCGCGACCATCCTCGTACCGGCCAACCAGGTGTACGCCCAGCGGTTGGCCATGGCCGGTGACGGCCTTCCCGCGAGCACGCAGAGCGGGTACTCGCTGCTGGACAAGCAGGGGATCACCACGTCGCAGTTCGTCCAGCAGGTCACCTACCAGCGTGCTCTCTCCGGCGAGCTGGCCAAGACGATCGAGGCGATCTCCGGGGTGACCAGCGCGGTCGTGCAGCTGGCGATCCCGCAGCAGGACGCCTTCGCCGTCGACTCTCCTGCGCCGAGCGCCTCGGTGCTGGTGGCCACCGGCCCTGGGGTGACGCTCACCCCGCAGCAGGTGCA
Organism: Actinomycetes bacterium; assembly: GCA_021793495.1. Classification (GTDB taxonomy): domain Bacteria; phylum Actinomycetota; class Actinomycetes; order JAJYSQ01; family JAJYSQ01; genus JAJYSQ01. The sequence goes on along the minus strand of JAJYSQ010000124.1, from coordinate 1,910 downwards.
GGCGATCGTGAACCTGGTCTCCTCCTCGGTGGTCGGCATGAGCCCGGGCTCGGTCAGCGTGACCGATGCCAACGGGGACGTGCTCGCGGCACCGGGGTCCACCGGTGTGGTCGGAGCAGCGAACAGTGCCCAGCAGCAGCAGACCCTGGACTACCAGAACCGGCTGGCCGCCAGCCTCACCCAGATGCTCGACCAGGTGGTGGGCGCCGGGCACGCGCAGGTGACGGTGACCGCGCAGCTGGACTTCGATGCCACCAGGACCACCACGGAGTCCTTCGTCCAACCGCCGAAGACCGCCGCTCCGCTGTCCTCGTCCAGCACCACCGAGACGTACAAGGGTTCCGGTACGCCGGTCGGCGGGGTGCTCGGCCCGGGCAACATCGCGGTGCCCAACGGAACCGGGGGCGCGAGCACCTACAGCAAGTCCTCCTCGACCGTGGACAACGCGGTGGGCAAGGTCGTACAGGTCAGCCAGGCGGCTCCGGGGTCGGTGCAGCGGTTGGGGATCGCGGTGCTGCTGGACTCCAAGGCTGCCCCGGGGGTCAGCACTGCGCAGATCCAGTCGCTGGTCTCCGCCGCGGCCGGCGTGGTGCCCACCCGCGGAGACACCGTCCAGGTAGCCACGCTGCCGTTCGACACGACCGCAGCCGCCCAGGCGCAGAAGGCGCTGGCCCAGGCCGCCTCGGCCGCCCAGCGGGCGAGCCTGTTCTCGATGGCCAAGACCGCCGGTCTCGTACTCGTGGTGCTGGCGATCGCCGCAGCCGTCCTGCTCTCCGGGCGGCGCCGCCGGCCGGAGAGCTCCGGGACGGACCCCGACAGCCCGGTGGCCCCGGGCGGCGGCCCTGGGCTGCCGTCGGAGCTCGAGACCGTGGAGGTCCGGGCGCTGCGTTCGGGGGCGTCGGTCCCGGCCCTTGCCCCGGCCCCCCGGCCAGGACCTGACCTGGCGGCGCTCGGGGCCGCGAGGGACGACATCGCCAGCCTCGTCGAGCGCCAGCCGGAGGAGGTGGCCGCGCTGCTGCGTGGCTGGCTGGCTGATCGCCGATCATGAGCACCCCGACCCCGACCCCGACCCCGACCCCGACCTCTGCGTCGACCTCGGAGCCTCCCGCTGGCGGGCGACCTTCCGGGGGACCCGCCACCGGCGGGTCGTCGGGTGCCCCCGTGGTCCCGGTACCCGCTCGGATCGACCCGGCCGCGGGCCTGAGCGGGGCGTGCAAAGCCGCGGTGCTGCTCGTCCAGATGGGTCGCGAGCAGAGCGCTCGCGTGCTGGCCCAGATGCGCGACTCGGAGGTCGAGGCGATCACCACCGAGATCGTCCGGATGGAGCAGGTGGCCCCGGAGGTTGCCGGTTCGGTGCTCTCGGAGTTTGCCGACCTGCTGGCGGCTCGGCGGTATGTCGGCCAGGGTGGCTTCTCGTTCGCTCAGGAGGTCCTGGAGGCTTCGATGGGCCGGGAGCGGGCCGCCGACCTGATCAACCGGCTCTCGGCCTCGGTGCTGGAGATGCCGTTCCAGTTCCTGCACCGGGCCGATCCTCGTCAGCTGCTGTCGTTCCTGGCCGACGAGCACCCACAGACGATCGCGCTGGTCCTGGCTCACATGTCCGCGGACACGGCGTCGACCCTGCTCTCGGGGCTCGCCCCGGCGCTGCAGGCCGATGTGGCCCACCGGATCGCGATCATGGACCGAACCTCCCCGGAGACGATCCGGATCGTCGAGTCCACCCTGGAGCGCAAGCTCTCCTCGGTGCTGCAGCCCGGTGAGCTCTCCTCGGTCGGTGGGGTACAGCCACTGGTGGACATCATCAACCGGGCCGACCGAGCCACCGAGCGGCTCATCCTCGAAGGGCTCGAGGGGCGCGCACCGGCGCTGGCCGAGGAGGTCCGCAGCCGGATGTTCCTGTTCGACGACAT
>JAJYSQ010000123.1:2040-6068 GCA_021793495.1 Actinomycetes bacterium | reverse complement strand
GTGACATGACATGGCCTGTCCATGACCAGAAGTGGGCAGCCTGGTCGGTGGAGGAAAGAGAAGCAGGACCGTCCGACCCCCTGCTCTGGGTGGTTCTCGACGAGACGCGCGGGCAGGCCCCGGGATCCACGTGCCGGGCGGTGAGCAGGGTCACTGCCCGGCCCCGGCGTCCACACAGGAGACACCGGAGCCCGATTCTGTCGGCCGTCACGTGCATGCTGCCCCCATGGCGATCTGCGACGTGTGCCAGCGCGAGATGACCACGGCCGACTCGTGCGCCGACTGGGATGCCTTCATCCAGGGTCGGGCGTGGCGACCGACGAGGTACGGCGACGAGCGGCGACCCGAGCCGCCCGACGAGGAGTGCGAGGTCGACTGGGACGACTGGGACGAGGACCCGTGGCCGCTCCCCCGGCCGGCGGCCCCCCGGCCACCCGCCGAGCCGGAGCCCTGGCCGCCGCGGTGCGGCGACTGCGGGGTCGCGCTCGGGGCGAACCACCACCCCGGCTGTGACCTGGCGCAGTGCCCGCGCTGCACCCAGCAGATGATCAGCTGCGGCTGCTGGAGTGGCGACGTGCTGGTGCTTCCCGAGGGGCTCAGCGAGCACCCGGACCGGTGAGCGGGGCGCCGCGCTACCCCTCGGTCACCACCCGCAAGGGCGCGGCGCAGACCACGGTGGGTGCCCCCCCGCCGGGGTGCGTCGTGACGTCGAGCCGCTGGCCACCGACGACGAGCCCGTCGACGCGCAGGGATCCGACACCCGTCTCAGGAAGTGGGCGGACGGTGAGCACACCTGAAGGCACGTCGGGGGTCAGGCCGAGAAGAGTGGTGAGCGCCGATACGGCAGCGGCCGCGGCCCAGGCCTGTGGGCGGCAGGCGGCGGGGTAGGGCACGGGACGGGGGAGCTCGGTGGCGGCGAACCCCGCCCACAGCTCGGGCAGTCGGTTCTCGAACGCCGCCGCCGATCGCAGCAGGCCGAGCACGAGCTCAGACGCCTGCCTGGTGTGTCCCTCGGCGGCGAGGCCTCGGGCCACGATCGCGGTGTCATGGGGCCAGACCGAGCCACAGTGGTAGGACAAGGGGGCGAAGCCGCCGTCGCGGGTCGACATCGTCCGTAGGCCGAACCCGCTGTCCAGATCCCTGGCACCCAGCCGCTGGGCGACCAGCGCTGATTCCTGTGCGCTCAGCAGCCCCGTACCGAGCAGGTGACCGATGTTGCTGGTCAGGGAGTCCACCTTGGCCTTTCCTCGGTCCAACGCCATCGCCGGGTAGGCACCGTCGGGGTGGTCGACCCAGAAGGATCGACGGAACTTCTCCGACAGGCGCTCGGCGTAGCTGGACCATTCGTCCTCCCCGGGCCGACCGAAGGCCCGGAAGAGCGCCGCGGCGTCCCGGGCGGCCCGGTAGGCATAGCCCTGGACCTCCACGAGGGCGATCGGTGACTCGGCTCTCGTCCCGTCGTGGAACCGGACCGAGTCCCCCGAGTCCTTCCATCCTTGGTTGGCAAGGCCGGTCCCGCTGCGGTCGACGTACTCCACGAAACCATCGTCGTCGGGGTCTGCGCAGGAGCGGACCCACTGCATGGCCCGCTGTGCTGCCGGCAACAGCTCCTCGACGAGTGCGTCGGACATACCCCACCGCCAGGCGTCATGGAGCAGGCTCACCCACAACAGCGTGGAGTCCACCGACCCGTAGTACACCAAGGGCAGGGGCGTGCCCCCGTCCTGGACTCGCACCGGTCTGCTCCGCAGCTCGTGCAGGATCTTCCCCGGAGCCTCCCCCGACTCCTCCACGACCCGCTCACCCTGGTACCCGGCCAGCGCTCGCAGCGTGCTCGCCGCCAGATCGGTGCCCAGGGGCAGCATCATCCGCGCAGCCCACAGGCTGTCCCGACCGAACAGTGTGAAGAACCACGGGGACCCGGCGGCCAGGAATTCCGAACCCGACCGGGCGACGTCGACCATGCGTAGAGAGTCGAGGTCGTCCAAGGACCGGTCGACCCACTCCGCAAGGCGTGGGTCCCCCGCACGCACCACGGGGCGCGCCCAGCGCGGTGAGCCGGTAGCCGCGGCCACCACCGGGTCGTGCGCGGTGATCCGCAGCTCCCACACCAGCTCCGCGGTCTGACCCGGGGAGAGCCCAACCATCCACGTCATGACCCCCTTCTCGGGGTCGGTCTGCGCGTCCCGAGCCGTGGCCAGGACCGCCAGCCCGTCCGCATCCCAGCCCAGGGTCCCGTCTCCGCCGGTCACGGTCGGGCCGCTCGACCCCGGTGGCCGCCCACCCTTGATCGCGTCCATCGCTCGATCGTCGGCCCCCAGGTGCAGGGTGACCGTCAGCCGAACCGGGCTCTCGGCACCCGACGAGATCGAGATGCGCTCCGTCAACCCGTCGCCGCAGGCCTGGCGCTCGCGGACCAGCGTCAGCGCCGGGTCGGCACCCCGGTCCGCCACGCCCCGGACCACGGCGACGAAGCAGGTTCTCGACGGACCGGCGGCCACGGTCATGACCGGCTCCGGCTCACCGCCCTGCACCTGCAGGAGCCCCCGGGCGAGGACCCGCACATCGCGGTGGTAGACGCCCTGGGCACCGCGCAGGTGGATCTGACCGTCCCGGGAGCTCAGGCACGTCGTCGGCGCCCGCAGACAGCTGACGAGCTCGTGCAACGGCGGCTGAAGGTGCATCGACAGCTCCTCCCGGGGGTTGACACGGCGTCGGACGAGCAGCACCCTACTCACCAGGTTGGAACGATCCAACCTTGTGTCCTGGTGATTTGGAGCGCTCCAAACCGATGGATGACCGTCCAGGCGTCGGCCGCCCCACGCTGGAAACGGTGGCGCGCCGAGCGCGAGTGTCGCGCCAGACCGTCTCCAACGTGCTGAACTCCCCGCACCTGGTGCACCCGGAGACCCGCAGCCGGGTTGAACGGGCCATCGAGGTGCTGCGCTACCGCCCGCACCAGGCGGCCCGCTCGCTGCGCACCCACCGGTCACGGCTGATCGGCGTGCGCATGGAGGCCTTCGGCGACGGCATCAACGGCTCCATCCTCGACCGCTTCATCCACGCGCTCACCGAGGTGGCAGAAGGGCACGGGTACCGAGTTCTCGTCTACACCGCGGCAGACGACGCGTCGGAGATCGCCGCCTACGAGGACCTGCTCGGCACCCACGAGATCGACGCGTTCATCCTCACCAGCACGCACCGGGCCGACCCGCGTACCGCGTGGCTTGCGTCGAGGAACACCCCGTTCGTCACGTTCGGCCGGCCCTGGGACGGCACGGAGCACCACTCCTGGGTCGATGTGGACGGGGCCGCCGGTACCCGCGAAGCCACCCGACGACTGTGTGCGCTCGGACACCAGCGCATCGCTTTCCTCGGCTGGCCGGAAGGTTCAGGGGTCGGGGACGATCGTCGGGCGGGGTGGGAGGACGCCCTGCGGGGGTGCGGATGGGACCCGGCTGCCCTCGTCGTCGCCGGACCGGACGGGGTCGACGAGGGCCGCGAGGGGGCCCACCGGCTGCTGGACGGCGCGGTACCGCCCACCGCGTTCGTCTGCGCCAGTGACTCGCTGGCCCTCGGGGCGATCGGCGCACTGTCTGACCTCGGCCTCGTCCCCGGGCCCGACCTGCCGGTCATCGGCTTCGACGACACCGCCGTGGCGCGAGCCATCGGCCTGACCAGCCTCGCCCAACCCCTGGGACAGGCGGCTCAGCTGTGCGTGAACCTGATGGCAGCCCTGCTCGGAACCGACCCCGACGGCACCTCGACCCGCCCGGCGCACCACCTGCTGCGCCCCGAGCTCGTCGTCCGGGCGACCGGGCTCGGCGGACCCCCGACCGGCCACCCGACCGCCACGATCACGTCCGCTCGTACACCCACGTCGTGACACCCGCTCCTACCCCCCCGCCCGACGACTCAAGGAGACTCGCCCATGACACGACCACGACCGCTGCTGCTCGCCAGTGCGGTGACCCTGCTGGCGCTCACCGCGGCAGCGTGCGGCAGCGGTGGATCCAGCAAGATCGGAA
>JAJYSQ010000123.1:0-2030 GCA_021793495.1 Actinomycetes bacterium | reverse complement strand
GATCCAGCACCGGTGCATCCGGTACCACCCCACCGGGTCCGGTACACCTGCAGGTCCTCATCGCCTCCTCCGGACCGGCTGAGACCCAGGCGGACCAGGCAGCCGCCGCGGCCTGGGCCAAGAAGACGGGCAACACCGCGACGGTCACGGTGGCCTCGAACATGACCCAACAGCTGGGCCAGGCCTTCGCCGCCAACAAGCCCCCGGACGTCTTCTACCTGACCTCCGGCCAGCAGTTCGCCACGTATGCCAGCGAGGGCGCGCTGTACCCGTATGGGGCGCAGACCACGGGGGCCAGCGACTTCTACCCGTCGCTGAGCTCGGCGTTCACCTACAAGGGCACGTTCTACTGCGCCCCGAAGGACTTCTCCACCCTCGGCCTGCAGATCAACACCACGATGTGGGCGAAGGCGGGCTTGACCAGCGCCGACATCCCCACCACGTGGGCACAGCTGACCAGCGTCCTGACCACGTTGAAGAACAAGCTCGGTAGCGGTGTCACCCCGATGGTCATCAGCCCGACACATGACCGGGTGGACGCCTTCCTCGCCCAAGCCGGCGGCGGGCTGACCAATGCCGCCGGGCAGATCACCGCCGACACCCCGCAGAACCTTCAGGCCCTCACCTACCTGCAGGGTCTGATGAAGGCCGGGCTGATCAAGTACTCCTCGCAGGTCGGTGCCGGCTGGGGCGGGCAGGCGTTCGGGACGGGGAAGGCCGCCACCACGATCGAGGGCAACTGGATCCAGGGGGCGATGACCACCGACTACCCCACGGTCAAGTACGAGACGGTCCAGCTGCCGGCCGGGCCGTCCGGTCCCGGCACCCTGGTCTTCACCACCTGCTGGGGAGTGCCGAAGCAGTCGGCCAACAAGGCCGCGGCCGTCAGCTTCGTCAACTTCATGACCAGCCCTGCTCAGGAGATGACCTTCGCGAAGGCGTTCGGCGTCATGCCGTCCCTCCAGTCGGACAAGGCCGCATTCCTCCAGGAGTTCCCCGGGGACGCCCCGTTCATGCAGAGCGCCGCCTACGCGGTCGGCGGGCCCAACCTGCCGAACGTCGCCAACGTCTTCACCGCCTATGACAACCAGCTCACCCAGCTGGCCACGACGAGCCCCGCGGCGATCCTGTCCGCGTTGCAGAAGAACTTGTCCGCAGCCGTGGGCTGAACGCCATCGGTAGAAGAGTTTGCCGGTGTCCTGGACCGGCTCGCGGTCGGTCCAGGACACCGGCGTCCCACCCTCCGACACCCCGTCCTACCGGGAGGAGCAGAACGATGGCCGGCGGTCTGGCGGTCCCGCGGCTCGACGAGCATCGTCGAGCGAGCCCGGCGCGCACGCCGCGTGCGCGCCGGGCTCGGGTACGAGAGGCGCTGGCCGGGTGGGTGTTCGTCAGTCCTGCGGTCCTGCTCCTCATCGTCTTCCTGATCATCCCGGTCGGCATGGCCGTCTGGGTGAGCCTGACGGGTTGGAACGGTTTCGGCAGCCCGTTCTCCAGCGCCGCGCCCTTCGTCGGCGGCAAGAACTACGCTTCGCTGTTCAGCGGCGGCGGCCTGGTCGAGCAGACTTTCATGACGAGCATCCGGAACACGCTCTACTACACGATCATCGTGGTCCCCTCGCAGACCGCCTTGGCTCTCCTCCTGGCGCTGTTCGTCAATTCGCGCCTGCTGAAGGGCAAAGGATTCTTTCGAACAGCCTTCTACTTCCCTTCGGTCACGAGCTCGGTGGCCGTCAGCGTCATCTTCCTGTTCATCTTCACCAGTGGCGGCGCGGTCAACACGGCCCTGCGTGCGATCGGGATCAACGGACCCAACTGGTTCAACGACCCCCATGGCCTGCTGCACATCGTCCTGGGCGACCTGCACCTCGTCAACCTCGCGAGCCCGCCCGCCCTGCTCGCCGACCACGGACTGTTCACGCTGTCCTGGTGGGACTGGCTCTCCGGGCCGAGCGTGGCACTGTGCACGGTCATCCTGCTCGTGGTCTGGACGACATCGGGCACCTTCATGCTGCTGTACCTGGCCGCCC